>DATJEM010000327.1:0-3056 GCA_035496615.1 Leptolyngbya sp. | reverse complement strand
CGGCGGTTCGGCAATGAGATCATCGATCAGTTCAGATGGATCATCGACGATCGATAAATCAATCTCGGTGAGCGGCAGTTCTAATTGTTGCGCGATCGATTGCACAGCGGTCGTTTTTCCCGTTCCACTTGCTCCAATCAGCAGTGCCGTTGTCCCAGTCGATCCGCCAAATCCCCAGGCTCGTAGCTGCGGCGCAAACCGAACTTGATCACACACCTGTGCCAATTGCTCTTGAACGCTCTCTGGTGCAACTAACTCAATGGGCGATCGTGGAATCGATCGCACAAATGCAGGTTCAAACGCAACCGCTGGCGAAACCAGTTCCTCTAATTCATCCAATTCCACCGGATCTTTGAGTAAGAACTCCACGAATTCATCTTTGAGATGCAACGATCGCCCTAAAAACGAGAACGATTCATCTTTGGGATGAAACGATCGAGGTGGAGACAAAAACGTTTCACCTTGGGGATGCAATGCTTTCAGTAAACGTGAGCCTTGTCGATCCTGTCCCACCTCAATCACACCCGATTGCACCAACCGACTCGAATCAAGGAGCAATGATCGCACTGTCCGCCACTCTGCATCGGTTCGACACAGCAGCTTCAGCACCAAATCAACGGTCGGACGCTCCGGAATCTCATGCCCGCTCTGCAAATATCCGTAAAGTTGAGCATAGCGACGCTGCACTTCCGGCGCGAGGGCAATCAGAATCACATTTTTCTCAGCCGTCGTTAGATTCAATCGATCGCACAGCATCGGCAACGCCAGCCCAATTCCGCGGTCTTGGCTCCTCCGAATTCGCGCGTCTACCTGTTGCTGATAGGTCATCCCCGACGCAGCTTTGCGCTGTTCCACGGGAGAATCCGCCGCGATCGCCGCGTCAAAACTCATCAGCCCCTTCCACCAGTGACTTGTCACCCGATCGGCTGTTCTCTGCGAAACTTGATCGATCGCTTTGAGATCTTTTCGCTGTCGCGCTACCGCATTTAATAACAGCCGCTCCAGCCAATTAAATTCAACTTTCAGATATGCCCAATTATCGAGAAAGAATTCCGCGCTCATGCCACACCGAATACATCGAGGTGAGAGGATCGTACTCTACTTCAGCCGATTCAGAAATTCGATCGGCAGTCCATCTGCATCGGCAATAAACGCAACCTCATAAACGCGATCGCCAATCATCTGCTGCGTCGGCTCCAATAGGACGTTTAAGGCTTGATCCTGCTGCTCTAACTTCGATCGTATCCCTGCAATCCACTGCGGCAAATCCTCAGTTAAATCCGTGACATCAAATGACAAGTGATAATATCCCGTGTAATGCTCATCATTGAACGCATCCGGGGCGGGTTTTGGTTCTGGAATCTGCAACAGTTCGATCCGACCGCTCAATCCTTCCATCCAACACGCCAGCGTATAGCCTGTTTGAAATCGTTCAGACAGGCTAAAACCAAGCTGCTCGTAGAATGCGATCGCTCGAAAAATATCAGCCGTTCGGATCGAAACATGGTGCATAAAACGTTGCTGATGCCGCTGAACTATCTGAAGGCTGCTTCGATCGGGGTTCGATCGATTGGCAAAGGATCAAGCAGGATCAAATTGATTTCAGCTTGATCCTCGCCGCTGCGATTCTGAAACCACTTTAACAAAATCGATCGAACCCCGATCGTTCACCCGCCCATTCCTGGAATCAATCCGCCGCCTAATCGTTTCAATGCGCGAGTTGCAACATCCGCATATCGCATTTCGCCGCACATAATTTTGCCTAAGCGATCGGTAGCGGTGGGACGCTTCACCCCGACTTTGTACCCAATTCCCGGAACTCGATAAAATACGTTGGCTAATCGCTGTGCCCACACCATATCACTGCCCCACTCTCGCTGAATCACTTCCGTATATTGAGCCAACGCATCTCGATCGCCGTTCAGTGCTTGATCGACCGCTGCCGCCGCCTTCATGCCGCTAAACATCGAAGGACGAATGCCCTCAGCCGTCATCGGATCAACGATCGCGGCACTTTCACCCGCCAGCACAGCGTTTTGAGTATGAAGGATTTGATCCCCGTCCCAAAATGCGATCGGATGGGTAAAAATCTGTGCGCCGCTCGTCTCGAATCCGGCTTGCTTGGCATAGTTTGACAGCGCTTTATCGAAATCGGTGCGATCGTCGCCGCGAAATGAAGCGGTTCCGGCGGAGAATCCTTCTGCTTTCGGTAAGTTCCAAATAAACCCGTTCTTCAGCATACCAAAATCAAACAGGGCAGTATTCCCGATCGCGTGCGGCGCTTCCATCACGGCTCCCATCCGCGTTTTGCGCTCTTTGAAGCCGAGCCATTTTGCCATCGTTCCTTTCGCACCATCTGCCGCAATCAGATATCGGGCTTCCAACAGTCCTGATGTGGTACTGACTTGCCAGTGATCGCCTTTGAATTCGATCCCGGTGACTGCCGTTCCATCCTGAAGCTTTGCGCCTGCAATCTGTGCCTGCTTGATCAAAAACTCATCAAATTCGTCGCGACGCACCATCCACATCGGTTCCGGTGTATTGAGAGTCGCATCGACGGGATCGCCCAGTTTCCAGGTGTAGCGAATTGTGTTGACCTTGCGGGAAATGACGGGGCTAAAGTCAAATTCAAACCAGGGCGCGATCGCGGGAGAAACTCCACCACTACAGGGTTTATAGCGAGGAAAAGCTTCTTTCTCTAGGACTAGAACAGAGCGTCCACGCTTGGCGAGATGATAGGCGGCAGTTCCTCCGGCGGGTCCTGCTCCAACAACAATACAGTCAAACATAAAACTAGAAGCTCACTCCTACAAGGTTATTTAGGTCATTCAAGCTTTCTGCGGATGATCCGAACTGTTTCAGCAATTCTCACGAAAGCTCTGTCAGTGTATGTCGGATCTTCAAGGCGATGTAGTTTGTTTTGCCTAATTTTACAGTATCGATTTTTTTCAATTCATCTTTGTTTCTGCCGCTCAAATCGTTGAGACAAAAATCGCTCTAAACCCCGATTGAAGCGAATCATAACGGCTTTAAAACAGCGCAAAATCCCACGAAAA
>DATJEM010000326.1:0-5747 GCA_035496615.1 Leptolyngbya sp. | reverse complement strand
AAATCCACCACTAATTTTCGATCGCTCACAGCGTTTGGCGCGATCGTCGGAGTTGGGCGGGGTGCTACCGTCAAATTTGGCAGTTTAATCAAAGTTGGAAACTCAATCTGAGGCAGAGAGGGCAGCGGCAATCGGCGCAGTTGCAAAACCGCGATCGTGCAGCCCGTAAGGACGAAAAACATCATTAACGCTCTCGAAAGGGGTGAATTTTGAATCTTTGCCGCCATGATTTTGATTCAGATCCCTACAATCTTTTTTATTTTGACCGGAACTCATTGCCCTAAGTGTGAATCTTAAGGCGCAGATGGATTCGGATCACGAGCCGCTCACTTTCAAAACCGTAGCTTAATTGCTGAATTTAAGACGGAGATCACTTCACAAAACCGGAAGATCAGCGAATTTAAAAGAATCTTACCAAAGTTAGATGAAGGATCAATTGAGAATGTGCCAACCCGTGATCCCGACTCTACAATGCTGGAAATGTGGTGTTTCGGTCTGAGTGAGGATGGAGTGATGAGAGAAAAATTTTTGTTGGCGATCGTAATCACCTTTGCGTTAAGCTGCTTACAAAATTGGTCAACCCCGACTGCCAGCCGCTTGAGGAATTCATCCCAAGCTGAATCGCTGCATATTGCCAGCTTATGGCATAATCCTCTGCCTTAAAGCGTATTTCTGTTGCAAGAACTCTCCAAGTGAAACAAGTGCGAGATATCCTAAATAGGATCACTCGATCATCAGGCAATTTGAAGGAACTTTTTTGGCTCTCTCTCTGTCATTAGAAGCGGAACGTCAATCACACCGTCATCCGCCCATGAGTCAGTCCCTTCCTGTATCCTGGTCATCGATCGAGCCAAAGGTTCTTCAGAGTCCAGTGCAAGCAGAAAAGCTCTCCAATTACGATCTAGTGTTGCAGTGTCAGACCGGACATCGCCCGGAGAAAGCCGTCTTTTCGGAACTCATGCGGCGGTATCAGTCCCATGTCGATAAGGTTCTTTATCATCTCGCTCCGGATTGGCAAGACCGCGCCGATCTCGCCCAAGAGGTTTGGATTCGCGTCTATCGCAACATTACCCGACTGAACGAACCCGTTAAGTTTCGAGGGTGGTTGAGCCGCATTGCGACGAACTTGTTTTACGATGAGCTGCGTAAACGCAAGCGCAACGCCACTCCGCTCTCTCTAGATGCCCCGCTCTCCCTAAGCGATGGCGAGATGGATTGGGAAATCGCCGCAGTGACCCCAGGTCCTGATGAAGATTTGACCACGCGGGAATTCTATGATCAGTTGAATGAAGCGATCGCTGACCTGCCCGAAGTGTTCCGTACTACGATTGTGCTGCGGGAGATTGAAGGGATGGCGTATGAAGAAATTGCTGAACTCACCGGAGTTTCGCTTGGTACTGTGAAATCACGGATCGCCAGAGCGCGTCATCGGTTACAGTCTCAGCTTCAGCAGTATCTTGACGGACAATAGGATCAAACTAAAACTATCCGTCAGATTCCAAAAACTTCAGATTGGCTTTGTTAATATACTTCCAGACGTAGTCCCAAATGAGAATTGTGCTTTGAGGAGTGGTTTACTACACTGAAAGCTATCGCCGAAGATCGTTTGATGTCTGGTTTGATGTCTGGGCATTGCTAAGTCCATAATCGTCACACTCGATGAACTCCAATTTTGATTCGCTGAATAACGCTATGCAACCTTCGTCCGATTCCCAGTTAAACGTCCGCGATCGCTTTGAATTACTTAGCGCCTATCTAGACGGAGAAGTAACCGCAAGCGAACGCAAACAAGTTGAAGAATGGTTATCTACCGATGTATCAGTTCAGCAGCTACACGCCCGCTTGCTGAAATTGCGTCAGGCATTTCGATCGATGCCCGTTCCCGCTTCGGCTCCGGTCGAAACGACGGTGAATCAAGTCCTGGCAAAGGTTGATCGTCGTCCGAGGCTGAGATTGGTCTGGGGTGGGGCGGCGATCGCGGCAGCTTTTATGGGTGCGGTGACGCTGCTGAATGTCCGCCAACCGCAACTAGCGAGGATGAACCCGCCTCAGCAACCGACGGTCGCAACGCAGCAGCCGGAATCAGATGGATTGATGGTGGCGCTCGATCGTCCAGTGATTTCGATTAAGGCTACCCCGCGTCAACGAAATTAGCGCGCTTTTAGCGGTTTGGATGGCTCGTAGCGGTTTCGCTATGGGCTTTTTTTTCGCTCCAAACGCCGCTGGGGACGAAAATGCCGCTCAAGCGATTGACCTGCTCTAGGGTCATCAGGTAAGCCCAAGCGAGTCCCAATGTTTTGCCGTTGAGGTCAAAGATTTCGATTTTTCTACGCTGATAGTCGTTATTTGCCCCGAAGCGCTTGATCGTGTCCGGTTCGTGCTGCTCGTATTCGTCGAGGATTTCTAGAATAGATTGATCCTCAAATGTGAGGAGATAGCCGTAAGTTTGGGCATTTCCGGGAACGATCGTAGGATAATTTAGGGGCAGATGGTAAAGAGCGGCGTGAGCGATCGCGCGCTGACATGAAGTAACGCGATCGACACAGAGAAAGTAGTTATTTTCATCAGGTTTTAGCGTGCCGTAGACGAAGATATGAATGGGCTGCATTGCAAAATCAAAGTGCATTGATGGTGTTTGATGATCCTATTCTCACGGTGGCGCTATGTCTGAACTGCCAATTCAACCCTTGACGCAATCGCTAATGGACTCGATCGCGAAGCAAGCCTGTTCTAGTCCCCGTCAGCGAAAAAATTATAACTTTCATCAACCGCCCGATCGAGTGCAGCGCTTTCTGAATGTGTTGCAGCCTGGAACTTATGTGCGTCCACATCGCCACTTGCGCCCGCCGAATGCGAGTGGATTTGAGTTTTTTCTGGTGTTGCAAGGTGCGATCGGGATGCTGATTTTAGACGAAGCGGGTCGCGTGATTCATACAGAGAGAATCAGCGCGATGGGAGAAACGCGGGGTGTGGAACTGGGCGAAGGAATGTTTCATACCCTAGTAGCGCTGGAACCGGATACGGTAATGTTTGAATTGAAAGAAGGTCCTTATGTCCCAATCAGCGACAAGGATTTTTTGCAGGAGTTTCCATTAGAGAATACGCTGGAAGCACAGCAATGGGTGGAGATTTGGCGAGAGCGGTTTGAGTAGGTCTCACTGCGCTTGAAAGCTGCGCCGAATGGGACGGCTTTTGGGGCTAAAAAACCTGGAGCTACAATTATTTTCAAGGCGCAGTAACGATAAGTTCAAATCCAAATAGAGTTACATTAGACCTAACTGAGCCAAAATGCCTTTTCCAGCTATTAATTCGGTAGCAAGTCCGATCGCAAATCCGAGCATTGCCAAGCGCCCATTCCAGGTTTCAGCGAAATCTGTCAATCCGAAAGTTGGTTTCTTCTCCATCTTTGCCGCCTCAAACGATAAAACAACTCGGTTAAATTAACATTTCTTAACCAAGATAGCAGTCGTGGAGCGAAAGACTTCCGCTTAAGGCGCTTGATAGAATTTGTGTTTCAGACTTATCTCGCCTTGATTTCTCAAAAAACAAACTCTCTAGCTTTTAGACTAGAGAGCTTGAAAAAGCTGAATGGTCGATCAGCCAACCTTGAGTAGTTCTACATCAAACAAGAGGGTCGAATTCGGTGGAATCGGCCCAATTCCGCGACTGCCATAACCCAATTCAGGCGGAATCACTAAGTTGCGCCGACCGCCGACTTTCATCGTGCCGACTCCTTCATCCCAACCTTTAATTACTTGACCTACGCCAATTTTGAACTTAAACGGTTGACCCCGATCGCGGGAACTATCAAACTTTGTTCCGTCTTCTAATGTGCCAGTGTAATGAACCGTGACGACTTGACCCTTCTCTGGGGAAGCTCCGGTTCCTTCAGTCACTTCGGTATACTTCAGTCCAGAATCGGTCGTTACCATGTCTTTGCTTTCAGCGGGAGTAGTCATAGGTTTTAAATCAGCCGCTTGAGCGACTTGAGCGACGGGGTTAGCTTCAGGTTGAGGTAAGTTCGCTGCGATCGCAGGATCACGACTGCCCGTTACCTGCGCCACAATGATCAGCACAGCACACGCAACCATTACCCCGAAGCTGATCAAAATTTCTCTCATCAATCAGTTCCTTGAAATCTGCCTTTCAATTTTGGCACTATTTCCAGAGCTTATTCTCTAAATCGCGAAGCTGACGTTCTAAGCGATCGAGCCGTCCCCGCAGTTCGTCCATTTCTGCTTGACGGGGAACTCCAAGATCCATCAGCATATTGCGAAGCTGCCGCTGCATCTGCGCTTCAAATCCGACCTGATCGGTTTTCATCTGAGCCATCAGATCATCGACAAAGCCCTTTGCTTGATCGGGGTTCAATTTGCCCTCTTTGACCCACTGATCGCCGACTTCTTTCAGCTTTTCAGCCGCGAGAGAAGTGGTTCCCACACCGAGCATTAGCAGTTGCGTGATCCAATTATTGTTATCCATGATTTTTTGTGTAGTCTGATCCATTCAGCTTGCCTCCATTGTGGCAAATTCGCGGCAGATTCTGAACAATTCGCGAGGACGGATTCCCGTCTATATGGGCACATCAAATGCGACACTAGAGTATTAGGCTTGCTGTAATTTTTCGTGAATCATGTCAGATCCTCAAACCATTAGCGCTGCCGTTGCTGCACTTTACAATACTTATCCTTTTCCGCCTGACCCTTTACTTGATGAGCCGCCGCCCGGATACAACTGGCGCTGGAATTGGTTGACGGCGTATAACTTCTGTACGGGGCAGAAACCGAAACGCCAAGATGTTCGGATTCTGGATGCAGGCTGTGGTACAGGAGTCGGAACCGAATACTTAGTCCACCTCAATCCTCAAGCTCAAGTGACTGGGATTGATCTCAGTTCAGGAGCGCTATCGGTGGCGCGAGAACGGTGTCAACGATCGGGAGCCGATCGGGTTGAATTCCATCACCTCAGTCTTTACGAGGTCGATCAATTGCCAGGACAGTTTGATTTGATCAACTGCGTTGGTGTTTTGCATCATTTGCCAGACCCAATTCGAGGGATTCAAGCGTTATCCAAAAAGCTTGCGCCCGGTGGATTGCTGCACGTTTTTGTGTATTCAGAATTGGGGCGACATGAAATTAAACTGACTCAAGAAGCGATCGCGCTGTTGCAGTCCGATCGCTTGAACTATGGGGAAGGAGTCGCGATCGGTCGTCAACTGTTTGAATCTCTGCCCCCCAACAACCGCTTAGTCCGCCGGGAGCAAGAACGCTGGTCAATGGAGAATACACGCGATGAATGTTTCGCAGATATGTATGTGCATCCGCAAGAAATTGATTACAACATTTACACCTTGTTTGAGTTGATTGATGCTGCGGAATTGAACTTTTTAGGACTTTCTAATCCCCGCCAGTGGGAAGTCAATCGATTGTTCAACCATCCGGACTTACTTGAGCGGGCAAACCAGTTGAGCGATCGAGACCGCTATCGACTGATTGAACTACTTGATCCCGACTCAGTGACGCACTATGAGTTCTTTTTGAGTCGAGGAGAACTACCGCGATCGAACTGGACAGATGAGAATTTGCTCAAGGCAATCCCCGAAAGAAGTCCTTGTATGGATGGTTGGGAAAGTCGCTGTTTGTTCAACTGTGATTATCAGATCATTAACTTGTCAGAAGAAGAGTTTCAGTTCATTAAAGCCTGTGATGGTAATCAAACAAAATCGGTGAAAGACATTCTCACTGAAG
>DATJEM010000325.1:0-3440 GCA_035496615.1 Leptolyngbya sp. | reverse complement strand
TTTAGCGCTGACCTTCCCCGTGATTGCAGGCGTTCTTGTAATGGGGTTGTTTGGTTTCGGGATTTATCAGCTTACGAAGTTGATCAAACGCTGGCGAACCCAACAGACGAAACAAGTCTTTCCAGACAACGATGTTCCTTTGAACCAATAAGGCTTAAGCTCAAGCCGATTGGACAATGCTCATGCGCTTGGCACATTCCATCTATCCTTTAAACCCTTGCCGGATCGCTAAATCGAATTTTGAGATAGTCATCTTCCATCTTGGCGCTAGAGGGCTGTAGCGCTGCCAAAGCTTGAGGCAACACCAGGTTGCGGCGATGGTTTCCAATCCGAACATTCAACTCGTCGCCCGTTTTGCTCAACTCAATTTGAGACTTCTCAATTCCCGGCAGATATAGCTCTAAGCTGTACTGATTTTTGTCCTGCACCACTCGCAGCGTCGTTTCTTTGTAGTAGACCTGCGACGGATCTTCATCACCAGGGTAAAGCGTTTCTTTCAAGCGATCGAGCGCCTCTAACCCGCACATTTCTTTGGAATATAACGGCACTTCTTTGATCGGCAGTGGCATAAAGTTTGAGTGAATTTCTTCTCGATACTGCCGCTGATTCTCCTTCCACTGCTGGAAAAACGGATCAGAAACCGATTCAGGAATAATCCGATTTGCCACAACCATATCGGTGGCAACGTTGTACAGACTCAGGTAGGCATGGGCGCGCAGCGATTCTTTGATCACCATTTTTTCGGGATTCATCACCAAGCGCACTGTGGTTTGAGTCGGATCGGTCAGCACTTTTTCTAAAGCTTCGATCTGTTCGTAAAACTCAAAGGGAGCATCCATCACTTCTTTGTTGGGCAGCGAGAAACCCGCGATCGGACGAAAGAACGGTTCAACCAGCGGACGCAGTGCCACCGAAATTCCCTGAAGCGGCTTGTAAAATTTCCGCATATACCAGCCGCCGATTTCTGGCAAACTCAGCAATCTCAAGGCTGTTCCAGTCGGAGCCGAATCAATAATCAGCACGTCAAATTCGCCTTCGTCATAGTGCCGCTTCATTCGCACCAGTCCAAAAATCTCATCCATCCCCGGCAAAATCGCCAATTCTTCTGCCTGTACTCCCTCTAGTCCCCTTGCCTGCAAAACTTGAGTGATGTAGCGCTTCACTGCGCCCCAGTTGCCTTCTAGTTCCATCAAGGCATCCAGTTCAGCCCCCCAAAGATTCGGGCGAATCTGTTTGGGTTCGTGCCCCAACTCCAAATCGTAACTATCGGCGAGAGAATGAGCCGGATCAGTACTCAGCACCAATGTCCGGTATCCCAATTCGGCACAGCGTAGCCCCGTTGCCGACGCGATCGAGGTTTTGCCGACTCCGCCTTTCCCCGTCATCAGAATTACGCGCATGGTGTTTGAGTCCTGTCTGAGAATTGCTTTACATTCGTTTACCCAATTCTAGCGTTTCTAGGGAACCGAAATCGAGGGATTCCCGTATACTAAAACGCCACGATCGACAGTGCGATCGCGGCATTGACAAAGGCTTTCATTTTGGGGAGGCGTAGAAGTTCCCGCAAAATCCTTATGTCTGTAATTATACTGCAATTTTTGCAATTACCGTATAATTACAGAATCTACACATTGAAGCGAAACAGCATCACGTCCCCATCCTGGACGACGTATTCCTTGCCTTCACTGCGAACGAGTCCCTTTTCCTTCGCCGCATTCATCGATCCAAACGTAACGAGATCTTTGTAGGCGACGGTTTCCGCTCGAATAAAGCCGCGCTCAAAGTCGGTATGAATCACGCCTGCGGCTTGCGGGGCGAGCATTCCTGCTTTGATTGTCCAAGCGCGAGTTTCTTTTGGTCCTGCGGTGAAATAGGTTTGCAGCCCCAAAAGTTGATAAGTTGCGCGAATGAGAGATTTTAGTCCGCCTTCTTCCACGCCGAGGGCAGCAAGAAAATCGGCTCGATCGTCCTCCGGTAGTTCCACGAGTTCAGCTTCGACCTGGGCAGAAATCACGACGACCTGAGCCTCTTCCTGGACTGCCAATTTCCGAACTTGCTCAACCCAATCGTTTCCGGTCGCCAAATCTTCCTCAGAAACGTTACAGGCATAAATTACGGGCTTGCGTGACAGTAGCCCCAACGGTTTGATGATGGCTTCTTCTTCCTCAGTCAGCGGCACTTGGCGGGCAGATTTCCCGGCATTCAGGGCAGCGCTCAACTGTTCTAAAACTTCGAGTTCCGCTTGGGCTTCTTTGCTGGTACGAGCTTGTTTGCGGGTGCGATCGATGCGGCGATCGATTTGATCCAGATCCGCCAAGCCAAGTTCTAGATTGATAATCTCGACATCACGAGCAGGATCAACCGATCCTGCCACATGAATAATGTCGTCATCGTCAAAACAGCGAACCACATGCACGATCGCATCGACTTCGCGAATGTTTGCCAAAAATTGGTTGCCCAAGCCTTCGCCCTTTGAAGCCCCCTTGACCAAGCCCGCAATATCGACAAATTCGACCCGCGCAGGAATCGTTTCCGCCGATTTCGACAGATCTGAAAGGGCTTTTAGCCGATCGTCAGGAACAGCGACCGTGCCGACATTGGGTTCGATCGTGCAGAAAGGATAGTTGGCGGCTTGGGCTTTTGCATTGGCAACGACCGCATTAAATAAAGTTGATTTTCCAACGTTGGGCAGACCAACAATCCCGGCTCTTAGCATATCAGTGTAGGAATAAACAGTTAGGACGGAGAAGGCACAGGTTCCGGAATCGGTTCGTTTCCTGGAAGAGTCTCAGGAGTCGGATCGGGAACAGGTGAGGGAATCGGACTGGGTTCCGGAGTCGGATTCGGCAAGGGTGACGGAACTGGACTCGGTGGCGAATAAACCATAAGACATCCTAACGATAATTTGGCTCTCCTAACCTAGAAAGTCGAGAATTGAGATACATCTATCTTCGGGAAAGGTTAAAAACAACGCATGGAATCCAACGATCGAGTCCCCCTATTAGAAAGATTGGCAAAATCTGCCCAAAGCCAGAACGCTGCATTTCACACACCGGGACACAAACGCGGACAGGGCAGTTTTCATGCGTTTCGAGCCTTGATCGGCGATCGAGCCTTACAAGCCGATTTGCCCGAACTGCCCGAACTCGACAATCTTTTTGCTCCTCAAGGCGCGATCGACGAAGCGCAAACTTTAGCAGCAGAGACATTTGGAGCCGAGCAGACCTGGTTCTTGATCAACGGCTCAACCTGCGGCATCATTGCGGCGATTCTGGCAGCTTGCGATCCGGGCGATAAGATTCTGATGCCTCGAAACGTGCATCAATCGGCGATTTCTGGTTTGATTTTGTCAGGTGCTGTTCCAGTTTTTCTTCAGCCTGACTATGATCCAGTGCTTGATCTAGCTCACAGCGTCGCGCCTGAAACGGTAGCGATCGCGC
>DATJEM010000324.1:0-5208 GCA_035496615.1 Leptolyngbya sp. | reverse complement strand
ATCCTTCGCTGACCACTTGCCCCAAGCTGCCCAAGTCTTTTGCGATCGGATTCACGGCTGGATCTTCCCAAATCAAAGCCCGAATGGGTGCTTCGTTGGCTCTAATTAATGCACCTGCGCCGACGACCTGCCCGCGATCGTTTAAGCCATTGGCGCTGGGTTGAGGGGGGGAAATGCCTGGTTCACACTGAGACACAATGAAATCGAAAAATATTGAACAGTATCCTGGACTGATCAGGGGAATGGTGTTGGTTCCGTCAGACCGGTAAGCAGGGCTTGGACCGGTACGCCCGCTTGAGAGCGTAAATCCAACCGCTTGTCCTTGAGCGTTGATTGCAGTTGCGTTCACAGATCCAAATTGAGCGCCCCGAAATAAAGGGATAGAAGTCCGATCGGGTTCAATCCGAACTGTGTTTCCCAGCGTTCCAGTACCACCAAAAAGCTGCTCGTTGACCACAACTTGATTGCGATTATTAATATCGATCGCGGCGGTGGTCGGCATAGAAAAAATGGCTGGGGTTGGCAGAATCGGCGTAACTTGGGTGCGATCGAAAATAAAACCGCGATTGTTGCCGAACTGATAAAACGGAGCAGACGGATCTAATCGCAAGCCATCTCCTACAATCCAGCCATTGTCATTGATTCCCCTCGCATTCAGGGTGCTATCAGTTGCTCCTGGAAAGGTTCTGATATCAAACAGAGTGCCGCTATGCCACAGATAGTGTTGCCCCACAACGTCTCCGAAATTGTTGAGGTCGGCTGGCTGAAAAGGTAAGGGTGTAATTGAATAAAAAGTCCCTGCGATCGCACTGTTCATCCCAAGAAAAGGAGAGCCTGCAATAATAATCGCAATTCGTGCCGCTTGCGAAGACAACATAGATCTGACATTGTGTTTGTTAAGACACTATGCCGAGTGGGTTCTCGAAATCTCGTCTATCTTGCGATAGTTTCAGGAGTGTCATTCGGCACACGGTTGCAATTCTTAATGCAAGAAAGACCTGCACGATCGCCCCGAAACCCCAGGGGATAAGACAAATTTCGCAAAGGATGCTACCCAACTTCTGCCCCGGCTTGTCCCAACTGGGTCAAGAACTGCATGGCTTTTGCCACATAGCTAGCACAGTCATAGGGAGAAGACTCATAAAACGATCGCCACGCTGATCCTTTAAATTCATCATAGCGATCGCGGTGCTGCGGGTGTTGATCTAGCCAGGCTAATCGAACGGCGTGACCGACCAATACATCCATCACAATATATTCCTCAACTTTGAACTCTGGGTTCCGTTCTGCGATCGCTGCTAGTTCCATCAGTGCTTCAACATTGACTTGGCGATATTCTGGCGCTTGCATCTTGTTCAACAGATGCTCAATTTTTAGCGCAAAGTTCTTCTCGCCTGCGGTCATTTCGGTGGTGAGAAAGTCGCTGTCCAATCGATTGCGCCGCTCTAACTTGTCTCCAATCACCAAGCCTTTGCAGTGATGGAGGACTTTCCAGACGCTCGGATAAAAGTTCTTTGGAACGCGGTTTAATGCGCCATCTAGCTGCCGTTTGCGCCACCAATCTTGGGCAGCGGGTTCAATCTCAGCTTCATCGACTAGGATCACCCAGTCGATCGCTCGATTCGGCAATTTCACTTTTAGCGATTCCTGTTTGAACAATGCTTGATTGAGATCGGCATAGCCCACCACAATTTCACGCAGTCGGGTTTTAATCTCAAACGGACTCAGGCTCATCAGTTTCTCGTAAGCTTCATCCTGAGTCAGATTGAACTCTCGCGCCAAATCGCTAGTGATTAGCAAGATGAGATATCCAACTCGCAAGGTGAGTAAGCCTTTGAATAGATCAGGCTCTGCTTTGATTAGCTGACTGAGATAGATGATCACTTCTTGAGTCAGCACCCGATCGCTCATATCTTCGCGGCAGAATTCTCGAATCTTATCTAAAACTTCGGTATGAGGCAGCGGTTGCACAATCAGAGAATCTTCGCTGTATGCCCGTCCGATCGCAATTTGCTTCTGCCGAACAATGATATCTGTCACCGCATCCGACAAGCCTACATCGACTTTATCCAGCAGTCCCGCACAACGCCGCAGCAATGACCAATAAGGTGAGCCGCTGGAATCTCCTTTGCTAGCTTTGGTGTAAAGTTCATTCAGCAAATCCCGAACGGTGATCGGTGTGGCTCCAGCAAATCCGGTTTCAAAATCCAAGCCTTCCAAACGAACTAACAGTGCCGATAGTTCAACTTGTTCGTAGAGATTGTGGGACGATCGTAAGTTATCTAGAAGCATCGGCACATCAGTTTCGTACTCTAGCTTAAATTCCTGCGAAATGCTCAAGGGATGAGTTTGATTTGGATCGAATGTAAGAGAGGACGGTGAAGTGCCTAACTGAGCCACCGAAGTAGGTTCAAACTCAAACTGATGCAAAGAATCAATCCGCTCAGTTCCTGCCGTGCGGACAAATTGCTTAAGCTGTCCCAACTGTACCGGAATTTCTCCGCAGCGTCCTGCTTGAAGTTCTTGAACTAGATCGAGCAGTGCTTCTCGACCGAGTTCAAACATTTCTTGGGTGAAAAGCAACGTGACGATCGGGCGACCCAATTCTTGCCAATGCCGATGAATGTGAGCCAGTTCGCTTTTGATGGTAGACACCAAAAAGTGATAGTCCAACGTCAGATAAAAGCGTTCGGGTTCGAGAAAAGAGGGGAGAAACGCGATCGTATCGCCTTTGATTTTGTAAATTTTTGCAGTCGTTAGACTTCGCATCCGGCGCTGAGGTCGCCCAGTAAGCCCCAACTTCTCATTGCATCCAATCTGTGTATAAGCTGCCCCAAGCTCCCGCGCATGACGCACTTGAATCGGTTCGACTTGCTTCAGCGTCTGAGTTGCCACATTGTTTGCCCCTAGTCTTTCTTGTAGCACTTCGCTTTCTGCAATTAGCGCAATCTGAATCGTTGCTTTGCGGCGTTGTCCTCTGCGTAAATAGCGCCCACAGGGATCAATGTCGCCAACCGAAATTAAGCCTTCGTGCAGCATTTTCGCCAGAATGTATAAGCTTTGTGCCCAAACTAGCGGCACATTTTCATTCGGTATCCGAGTTTGGCTATGCGGTGTCGCTTTTTCGGCTGCGATCGCAGATTCCGGCACAATATACAACTCTGGCAGCAACTTGATGCCGTCTCGCTCGATCGCAATCGCATCTAGGCGATCGAGATAGGTCTGTGCCTGAGTCCGATCGCCGTGAAAGATGCCATCCAACGCCAGATAGGTAAAGAACAAGGGCCATTCACATTCAATATGTTCAAACTGCTTCAGTTCAAACGGTTCATAGTGCAATCTTCCCGTATCTTCCAGGATTGTTTGATGTCCATCTCGTAGAAAACGCTTACAGCCGTAGCGACCTTGTAGCAGATCGATAATCTTATTGCGCGTGCGATCGACAAGTTCGGTATCTTCAACAGCAAAGGCAGGAAACCCGATCGCGCTTAACAATGCAGCATCGACTTCTTTAGAGCTTGATTCACGCGGCAGCAGCGATTCTAATGTCGCTCGACATCGAGAAATCTCATCCGGCAAGACATGAATCACCGAAGCCTGTCCCCCTTGAATGCCAAACAGATTCAGCCCGCTCATGGCTTCTAGCGCTGCTTTTGCCATTCCGACTGAGCTACCGTTTAGCTCTGGATTTCCATGATTGATCTTGTTGCCGCGCTCCCAAATTCCATAGTCAGGGGTGCGATAGGTGCGACCAATGTAATACACCAAGTTCTGAACGAAATTGACTTCATCATAGGTATAGACGATCGACAGCCCAGAGTTTGTCATCTGTGCCAGTATCAACAGAAACACTGATGTGGCATCTAGCTGCAAATGTCCCCATTCGTCATCGCCGACGACTGTTGCTCCTGTTGCAGTGTCATACTTGGCGTGGAGTGCTTCTAGCGGATTTTGGCTTTCTTTGAACCTTTCAACTTTTTGCGCCTGCTGCATCATCGAAAACAACAGTCCGCGCATTAGTTTCACAACGCTATGCTCTAACTCATAAGTGCGTCCGCGATCGTCATCTAGTTTGCGATACGCCAATGCCAAACCCCACACCGCAAGAATGCTATAAACATTGTCCCGCACCCAAGCATCGGTATAGTCTCCATGAGCATTCACCGCTGTACTTGCGGGAAGCAGTCCAGAGATTGGATTCTGGCGGTTTAAGATAATCGATCGCACTTCTTCGTAATAGCGATCGAGCCGAATTGCGAGATCAATGGCTGGCGTTGTCATAGGAGAAGTTGGGATGATGAGAACAGCGATCGTATGGTTTAGAGATCTTACCCGAAGTTGCTATAATTCGCTTCTCTGCCTCGAATGGGCTGAGATGATATGAGCAACAACGATCGCTTAAATCGAATCGAGCAACCTCAGACGATCGAGACTTTAGCGAGAAGATCAGGAATAACCGATCGTCGTCCCCGGCAGCCCCATCACCGATCGATATCGCGCCTCTGTTTGTGCAACGGATACCGATTTGCGTTTTGGAGACCATTCGCTCTGGTTAAATAGCTTTTCCTTCAAGTCGCTCACACTAACATTGCAGATTTCATGCTCAGAGATCACTCGCTTTCCGTTGACCCAAGCATGACTTACCACATTTACCGGGCGACCTAAGATTAACAGTCCGATCGGATCAGTTCGCGGCAGCAACGACAAAGATTTCAAATCATACAGGACTAGATCTGCTTTCTTCCCAACGGTTAAAGAGCCAAACTGATCGGCACGATTTAAGCCTGTTGCGCCTCCCAACGATGCCATTTCAACCGCTTGGCGCGGCGTAATCCAGTGATGATAGTCAAAGTCTGTGACTGAGTGCAGAATTGAGCCGATTTTGATCGCTTCTAGGAGATCTTGAGAATCATTACTTGCAGCACCATCGCAGCCAAAAGCAACATTCACGCCCGCTTGTCTGTACTTCAAAATGGGTGCAATTCCGCTGCCCAATCGTAAGTTACTTAGGGGATTATGAACAACCGTCGATCGCGTTTCCGCCATGATTTTGATATCGCTATCGTCCAGCCAAACACAATGCGCTAACGAAGTTTGATCGCTCAAAAAGCCAATGTCGTTCAGGTGTTGAACCGCGCTACAGCCATACTTTTCTTCGGCAAGCAGCGTTTGGGCTTTGGTTTCGAGTAGATGCGCGTGGCGGTTGTG
>DATJEM010000323.1:0-3783 GCA_035496615.1 Leptolyngbya sp. | reverse complement strand
CCTGGTTGAAGGATTAGCACAGCGCTTTCCGGATCATCCCGATGCGCGGCAGTGGCAAGCGATCACCTATCATCGCTGGGGGCAAGATTTGATCCAAGAGCGGGATTACGAAAAAGCGAGAATTTATCTGAAAAAGGCTCTCCGCACTGATCCCCACAATCGCCGCCTCTGGGCAGAAATCGAACAGGACTTTCGCCGCTTGGAAGAAAGAATTTATCGGCGATCGTAAAACGCATCCTCGTGAAAAAACCGTAGATCAGCACCCAGATTTTGCGATATGATGACCCTATAGGGTTACAGAGAGCATACTGCTTCTGATCTGACCTAGATAATATTTTAAGATTCCATAGCAGTCTTTATAAATTTTCGCTTTTGGGTTTCTGAGTTCGGCACTAAACATAAAGCCGACCCTAGCTCTAAAAGTCTTTAACCCAAGCTTATTTTAGAAGTGACCAGTGTTCCCAGGTGCGATTGCTAAGCGATCTGTGTGTTGATCCATTTGAAAGCAACGGGGTTTTTTGAGTGATTGCGATGTCTCCTCGTCCGGTTGGACGCAATTGGAATACAGTCAGCTTTCCATCGACGCTGTACCTGTTTCCGATTCTTGATCTTCTGCTGTCGAAAGTTCCGCATCGCTGGAAAGCCGAGGTGCGTCTGGGACTGCAAGAAGCGCTGGTCAATGCTGCTAAACATGGAAACTGCCTTGATCCTAGCAAAAAGGTCTTAATTCAGTTTTCGATGGTTGCAGATGAGTATTGGTGGATTATCTCTGATCAAGGGACTGGCTTTGAAGCACCTGGGTGCTGCTGCACCGAAGAGATAGAGGAACAGTTGCCTCGACACGAAGGCGAATGTGGGCGCGGTCTCTATATTTTGTATCAGGTGTTTGATCAGGTTGAGTGGAATCATACAGGAACAGAACTGCGGCTTTGTAAGCAAGTTCGGAATCAAGCCCGGCTTCCTTTAGTAATTTAGTACTGTTTTGTGTCTACGTCAACTGTCGCACCTTATCTTATTTATTCAATTTTGAGGTGAGAACCGCGTTACTGGATTTGCAACGCGATGCCTATAGCGCACTTGGAAAGTGTTCTCATCACTTCGACAAAATTTTGCTATCGTGGCAGAGCAGATTGCCCGTAATGCAGAATGAATACGAAACGCTTAGAGATGTTTTTGTTAGCTGGTTGCTCTTGTTTAATCACTTTATTGGCACAACCGATCGCAAGTTCGATCGCGTCTCCACCCGTGATCCCCAGTCTCCAAGCCCCAAAACCTGTGACCGGAACATTTTGCGCCCTGAAGTCTGAATCGGCTTTCCTGAATCGCTCTAATTCCTAACGCTCGGCTCTAGATGGAACTGATCCTCGATCGATGATTTCCAGTAGAAAGCAGGAAGTTGGCATCACAGCCATCAGCCAAGCCCCTGGAGCGAGATAATCTTGCCAAAGAAACAGCACCGCGATCGCGCCGATTTCGCTCAGAATTAGCAAGATCAGCGCCGGGAAACTCGGTTTTTTGGCTGTGCCTAAACTCGTGAGAATTCCTAAGATTGTGTAGGTCACGAGGCTGATTAAGCTAAGTAACCCTCCTAGATAAAGCAATAGTCCAGGCAGCTTACCAGGAACATTGACGGCTTGGAAAACGACCCCTGGCAAGAACAGCAGCAGTGCAGACAGGATGTGCAAATAGCTGATGCTGCCTAGAGAAGGTTCGTGAACGACTGGGATAAGGAAGCCGATCGTCAGCAAAGATAAATTCACTAGCCGCCACGCTCTCCTAAATAAAGGTGAAAGTTGGCGAGGAGCGCGGTTGCTCGATTTGCTCATAGGGGCAGAATCAGAGTACGTACTATTTCAGGATAACGAGCGTTATGAGCCAAAGCCTTTAGTAGAGACTGAGCTTAGTCGAGTAAATGAGTGGGTAGACCATCAATGCTGATCTGATTTTTGTCCTGCCAGTATTGCTCTAATCCATCTTTTCCTTTGCGTTCTGCCCAAGTGACGATCGTGTCGCGATCGCTGACGTAATCATAGAGCGGTACGCCATAGCCACAAGAGGTCTGAACGGTTTCGATCCTGAGTTTCACGATCTGCCTTGCTCCTGGAACTGGCGCAAACTCAGAATAGAAATTCTGCCAATCTTGATCTCTTGGACGAATCACGCAGCCCATTCCGTAGAGGCGGAGAATCATTGGCTTTTCTGTGAAGCTACAAAACATGATGGTCATGCGTCCATTTTCGATCAGGTGGGCGCTCGATTCGTTGCCGCTTCCGGTGAGATCTAGGTAAATCGCAGTCTGTCGATCGAGACACCGAAACGAATCTATCCCTTTTGGAGAGAGATTAATTCGTCCCTCCGTCGGTGCGGTGGCGGTGAAAAATAGGTGTTGGGATTGAATGAAGTGTTGAAGGTCGTCCGTGAGTTCTGGATAAAATTTTGCCATCTGAAGCTTCAAATCATGAGCGATCTACAAAGTATCAGGTTTCAACTTAATAAATCGCCCATATTTTAGCGTTTACGTTTTCAGGACTGAGCAACTTCATGCCCAGTGGCGGTGATGATTTGTTTGAAGGTATCTTCCGAGGCTTTGCCTTCGATCGTCACCGTTTTCTGCTCCATATCAAAGTCGATCTTTGCGTTCGGTTCATGAGTCAGAATGGTATCTTTGATGTCCTGCGCGATTTCAGGACTGTTTAGAGTTGGGACGCTTAATTTTAACGCCATAATATTTCTCTTATACTTCATCTTTGATCGTGGATCGATCGCAAAAATTTCGCCCCCCGCCCCAGATAGATTTTGCCGCAGAATATTGCACTGCTCAACGCTAGCTCTAATGTCCCCTTGTTTAGTAAAGTGGGGATCGGTAACGCTAATAGGAAGGTGAGCGATGAGTGCAGACCCCGTAACAGTAGATCCAGTCACACTGATGAAACAGCAGGTCGGTTATGCGGCGGCTGCCAAAGTTCAATCGAATTCGATCGTTGGGTTAGGAACGGGTTCGACGACGGCTTATGCAATTCAAGCGATCGGAGAGCGGCTTCAATCCGGCGACCTGCAAAACGTCAAAGGCATTCCGACTTCGTTTCAGGCGATCGTGTTGGCGCGTCAGTTTGGTATTCCATTAACGACACTCGATGAAGTTGAGAAAATTGATATTGCGATCGATGGGGCGGATGAAGTTGATCCTCAAAAGAATTTGATCAAAGGCGGCGGCGCGGCTCACACGCAAGAAAAAATTGTCGATAGTTTGGCAGACCAGTTCATTGTGGTGGTGGATAGTGGAAAGCTAGTCGATCGACTCGGTTCTACGTTTTTGCTTCCGGTCGAGGTGATTCCGATGGCGGTAGCTCCGGTGACAAGAGCGATCGAGAAACTCGGCGGCAAGCCTCAACTGAGAATGGGGGTGAAAAAAGCAGGTCCCGTTGTGACCGATCAAGGCAATTTGGTGATTGATGTGAAGTTCGATCAGATTGATAATCCGGCTGACCTTGAAAAGACCATCAACAATCTTCCCGGTGTGCTTGAAAATGGGTTATTTGTGGGTGTTGCGGATTTGATTATGGTGGGAGAAGTCAAAGACGGGCAGCCAAGCGTAAGAGAGTTCTAGGCGAATTCGATGCAGTTAATTGAGGTAGGCATAGAGGTTGGCGATCGTAAAATTCGATGCGTTCTGTAAATTTTGCCCGTGAAGAGCCGATAAGCCTTTTATGCTTGCCTGCTGTTCGATGTGAGTTGCATACTCTTGACGTAGCTCAGAATCCATTGTTAGTCGCAGTTGATTTC
>DATJEM010000322.1:0-4196 GCA_035496615.1 Leptolyngbya sp. | reverse complement strand
CGCGTTAGAGTTCCCATAGGATGAGCAAAGGAAAATTGTAAGTCTAGAACCATTGTTATCTTGAACAATTCAAATTGTCAGATGTCGTATGATTGGGGGCGGTTCTTTCGTAAGGAGCAACGGAGGTTCCGTTATCGCGATCGTAACCCTGAACGTTGACTCGCTTCGGATTAACTTCAGTACAGCCAGTTTCACTGCTAAAAACAGGAGCGATCGCATGACGCACAGATTCAAACCCGATTGAACTGAGCGCGACGATCGCGGCAATGCCCACCCAGGCGAATCCCATAGCGCTGAACTTTGAGTTTGATCGGGTGGGAGGATAGCTAACCGGATGAGTAGCAGCCGGATCGGCAGAAGGCTCTGTCTCAAACGCTCCGACCAAATTTCTCAGTTCTTGCATCAACTCCGCCACTTCAGATTGAACGTAAGAACTGGCTGCATTGTGACGATTCTGAACTTGCTTTAGCAATCCTCTTAATTCGTGAGGATATTTTTCAGTCGATGCTTTCATCGCCGCGATGATCAGCTTTTGCAGGGCTAATACTTCTAGAAAATCGTTTTGTCCTTCGGTGGGGCTAAATTTCATCGGGGGCTTAATTCAATCAGTCACTCTTTTCTCTTCATGAGGGTCAGTAGCATTCCGGATAAGATGTGCCAGTTGAATCGGTGGCAGAACCGTAAATTCAGCGAGGTTAAAGAATGAGCGGCGCGATCGGTGTGATTGCTGTTGAAATTTCTGTTTGAGTCATTCTCTATTTGAGTCATTCATTGTCTACACATTTTCTACAACTCGCCAAATTCTGTCAGCCTTCACACCGAAACCGCTAAAATATAGAATGTTCGTCGTTCTGTGGCGCAAGCTCGTGCTGTCAGAACGCTTAAAACTAATTTTGTTCGATCGGATTGGTGAGTCAGCCGCTCATTGATCCGAATTGCGCTCACGAGGAATTCCTTATATGGTCGAAAGTCGAGATAGAACGCCCACTGCTCAGGAAACCTTTGTCCAAATGGCACAGGCGGCTGGACTGCGGGGACGATTACTTTTAACGATCGGGCTTCTGATCTTCGTCCGCTTAGGGATTTACATTCCCCTACCGGGCATCGATCGAGCTGCCTTTGCCCAAGCAATTCAGGGCAACAGCGCCTTGAGCTTTGTCGATTTATTCGCAGGTGGCGGTTTGAGAACCCTGGGTCTATTTGCTCTGGGAATTCTGCCGTTCATTAACGCCTCAATTATTATTCAACTGCTGACCGCAGCGATTCCGGCGCTGGAAGATTTGCAGAAAAATGAAGGAGAAGCGGGACGGCGGAAGATTTCGCAGATTACCCGCTATGTCTCCGCTGGGTGGGCAGTGGTTCAAAGTACCTTGCTGACGATCGGGCTGTTACGTCCGTTTGCAGAAGCGTGGAGTCCTCTCTTTGTCGTTGAAACGGTGTTGGCACTGACTGCGGGATCAATGTTTGTCATGTGGGCAGGAGAACTGATCACAGAACGCGGGGTGGGAAATGGCGCTTCATTGCTAATTTTCCTCAACATTGTTGCAACCCTGCCAAGTACGTTAGGAAAAGCGTTTGATTTGGCGCAAACGGGCGATCGAGCCGTGGTCAGTAGCGTTGTCATTCTCTTAGCGGTCTTCTTGGCAATGGTGGTTGGGATTGTATTCGTACAAGAAGGAACGCGCCGAATTCCAATTATTTCTGCCCGGCGGCAAGTGGGCAAACGCATGATGCTTGAAAGAAGTAGCTATCTACCGCTACGGCTCAATCAAGGCGGAGTCATGCCGATCATTTTCGCATCGACGGTTCTGACAATTCCGGTAATTGTTGCTCAGACCTTCAAAAATGCGGATGTGTTGAACTTTGTTAGCACTTATTTGGGTCCCTCATCGATCGGACACAACTTGCTGTACTTTGTATTGATTCTGTTCTTTAGTTTCTTCTATGCCTCGCTGATCATGCAGCCGGATGATATGTCGAAGAACTTGAAAAAAATGGGGTCAAGCATTCCGGGCATTCGTCCTGGAAAAGCGACGACAGATTATATTGAGCGTGTTTTGAATCGTTTGACCTTTTTGGGCGCGATCTTCCTAGCGATCGTTGCTATCGTTCCTTCAATCATTGAGAATGCCACTCCGGTAAAAGTCTTTCAGGGCTTCGGGGCAACTTCACTGTTGATTCTAGTAGGCGTAGCGATCGATACGGCAAAACAGATTCAAACATACGTGATCTCTCAACGTTACGAAGGAATGGTGAAAGAATAGTGGCGCGACTGATCTTTGTCGGACCTCCCGGAGCGGGGAAAGGGACTCAATCGAAATTTTTGGCTGACTCCCACAAAATTCCACACATCTCGACCGGGGACATTCTCCGAGAGGCTGTAGCTGCACAATCATCGCTCGGTGTGCAGGCGAAAGGCTTTATGGATCGCGGCGAACTCGTGCCGGATCAACTAGTAATTGATTTGATTCGCGATCGACTGAGCAAACCTGATACTCAGTCGGGCTGGATTCTGGACGGATTTCCCCGCAACGTCGCGCAGGCGGAATTCCTGGATCTGCTGCTGGATGAAGTGACGCAACACTGCGATCGCGTGATCAATTTCGATGTTCCGGACGCGGTGCTCGTCGATCGCATGCTCAGTCGAGGGCGCAAAGACGACAACGAAGAAACGATTCGCCGTCGCCTCGAAGTCTATCGCGAAGAAACTGCGCCGTTGATCAGTTACTACGAATCGCGTGAAAAACTGGTAACGGTGGATGGCGATCGATCAATGGAAGAAGTCGCCGCATCCCTGAATCAAGTCTGCGTTTAACGATCTGAAACTGGCTAGATTTGAGGCTCGATCGAGGGCTAGATCTAGTCAGTTTTTTCATGAAATAGACCCTAAAATTTCTGTTTCGACTCAGAGGGTGTGAGGTATCGTAAAGCACGATCGAGATCCTCGTATATCACCCTTCGATCAATCTATTCCAAGTCCTCGAAAACGCGAGCGATCAGGACTGATGAGAAAAGCTTTGCCATTTTTCAAGGATGTTGATGAATTAAAGCGTGAGTGCATTTTGTGGATTTGCAAGCGGCTCCACGATCGAGTCTCACCAGCGCTCAAACTTTCGAGCGATCGCGACCCAAATTTAAACACGATCGATCGTCGATCAATCCAACCGTTCGGGAACCCGTACTCTTTCTAAAGTTGCATCCCCTACTACACTTCGCTAAATTAGCACTCAGGAGGCGAGAGTGCTAACTTAAGACTCCAAATGCCTGTAGACTGGTAAACGTTGACAAATTACCAGTACTGAGGCGATCTGGTTGGATCGCTGAATTCCCTTGTGGTTTTACAGTGAAAAACCTGATCTAGCCAATAGTATTTGATCGTTTCTCGCTTATTTAGATTGTTTGGAGGATTTGTATGGCAGCCGTATCTCTAACTGTGTCCACCGTGAAACCGTTGGGCGATCGCGTCTTCGTCAAAGTGAGCGAAGCTGAAGAAAAAACCGCAGGCGGCATCATTTTGCCCGACAACGCCAAAGAAAAGCCCCAAATCGGCGAAATCATGTCCGTCGGCTCCGGCAAGCTGACCGAAAAAGGCGATCGTCAACCGCTCGAAGTTCAAGTCGGTAACAAAGTGCTGTACTCCAAGTACGCTGGAACCGATATCAAACTCGGTGGCGATGACTACGTTTTGCTGTCTGAAAAAGACATTCTCGCGATCGTTTCATAGTCCGCTTCCTCTCTCTTTACCTTTTTCTGTAAACCTTACAAAGCTCTCACAACCCCTATGGCTAAACGTATCATTTACAACGAAAATGCCCGTCGTGCTTTAGAGCGCGGCATGGACATTCTGGCAGAAGCCGTTGCCGTGACTTTAGGACCCAAAGGTCGCAACGTCGTGCTTGAGAAAAAATTCGGCGCACCGCAAATCGTCAACGATGGTGTGACGATCGCCAAAGAAATTGAACTCGAAGATCACGTCGAAAACACTGGAGTCGCTTTGATTCGTCAAGCGGCTTCCAAAACCAACGATGCTGCTGGAGACGGAACCACAACCGCAACCGTTTTGGCACACGCGATCGTCAAAGAAGGAATGCGAAACGTTGCAGCAGGCGCGAATGCCATTCTCCTCAAGCGCGGCATGGACAAAGCCACCAACTTCTTAGTCGATAAGATTGCGGCTCATGCGCGTCCGGTTGAAG
>DATJEM010000321.1:0-6983 GCA_035496615.1 Leptolyngbya sp. | reverse complement strand
GACGGATTTTCGCGGGTATCAATCCGCCCGCCTCGCGAATGAATGTTATCGACAATCAAGCTAATCTCACCAGGGTTTCCCAAAACGTGAATAATTAGCCCGATCAGTAGCCCAGATAGCGGCATAACCAACAAGAGAGTGATGCCTTGAAACGATCGTAGAACATGGGTTAATAGCTCTAAAACGTTCCAGTACACGCCAGCAAACAGCCCGCTCCCAACCCCGATCGCTGTCCAGCAAACAATCCAGCGAGATAGAGTGAACGGATTCCGAGTGGATAAGCTCGCGAGCCAGCGAATCGTTGAGGGGTTGAAGCGAGGCTTTTTAGGAGGCACTATGATTACAAATTGATTACAAATTGATTACAAATTGATTACAGATTGATTACAGATTGGGATTTGAGGAAGTCTAAGCAAACTTCAAGCCGAACTCGAAAATGCTACAACCAATGCTTGGGGTAGGTTCTTTCTTCGGCTAAATTATTAAAGATCACCGCACAAAGCACCAGGATCATTGATCCTTCAAATGCAGGCGCAAGCAAAAAGCTCCAGTCGGGTTTCGTCATCATCACGACGAGCGCAACGGCTCCTGAAGGCGGATGTACCGTTCCGGTCAGTTGCATCAGCGCGATCGCGCTTGAAACGGCGACTCCCATCGCTAAGGGAGAAGAGCCGAGCAGCTGTAGAACAATCAGACTGGTCAAAGCAGCTAATAAATTGCCTCCGACCACGTTGCGAGGTTGAGCCAAAGGGCTTTCGGGAACTCCAAAGATCAAAACGCTGGTTGCCCCAAACGGAGCCATCAGCAGTGGAGAATTCATTTTGACGGCAAGATAAGAGGTTGCTGTAATTGCTAGCAGACTGCCAAACCAACTCCAGAAGACGTGCCGATGATGGGGTCTGTCGATCGGGCAGGTGAGCGAACACGATCTCCATCTGCCGAGCAGTTTGAAATGGTAAGTTTCCCACTTTAACCAAGCTTTTTTGATATTAACCATGGATGAGTCGTTAGATAGTCCTAGTTTTTGAGTTGCCCGATTCAGGCTCTACAAAAGTTAGAGTATCATAACATTTCGTAAAAAAGACCCTCAAACAGTATCAAAACGTACAGTTTTTTCTGACTTGATAGATAAATGGTGCGAATCGATTCAAACCTCATACCAAATTCAACGTCGATCCAACGGTGAACGACCACCATTTAAAAACAAAAATTCCCTCACTCAATCAGCAAGGGATCAAAATAGGATACCGCAGCGCCGTCTTACCTCAGCTTTTGACCTGGTGTGAAACCAGGTGGGTGTCCAAGTGGCGGATTTGAAGTTTCCGAGTACAAGCTCGGTTTACTGCCATCTGCCGGGAAGACTCCCAGATTCAAAAAACATAGATCATAAAACATTGTTGGCAGTCACCAACGCCGCAGCAAATCCTTCACTTATTGTAGCGACTCCATCTAGAGTTGGGAAGCAATTTGATCGGGATACCAAATCGCCTCGATCGTATTTGCCAAGTTCGATGCCTGCTGCTGGATATCCGAGGCAGTATCGAATAAAACCGTGACGTGCCCTAACTTGCGACCGGGACGCGATTCTGATTTGCCGTACCAATGAACAAAGGTTTTGGGCAACTGCGCGATCGCGGCGCGTTGCTCTAGATACTCGCTTTCCGCCTGCTCAAATCCCAGCAAATTCACCATCAGCGCCCCGGCGCAGTTCAAATCAGGGCTGCCCAAAGACAAGCCGCTGACGGCTCGAAGCTGCTGTTCAAACTGCGAAGTTTCACAAGCATCGATCGTGTAGTGTCCTGAATTGTGAGTCCGGGGCGCAATTTCGTTGACCAAAACGCGATCGTCTTTCGTCAAAAAGAATTCGATGCCGTAAATTCCGATGACTTCTAATTGATTCAGAATGGTGTGCGCGATCGTAGAAATCTCCCGCCTCACCGAGTCTGCAACGTCAGCAGGCGCGATCACCCGATGACAAACCTGATTTTTTTGCTGAGTTTCAACGACCGGATAAACGACGATTTCACCCGAAGTCGATCGCGCTGCCATGACCGCCAACTCGCGATCAAACGGAATAAATTCTTCAATCACGATCGGAATATTTTGCAGTTTTTCGATCGTACTTTCCCAATCGGTTTGATTCCAAATCACAAACGTTCCTTGACCGTCGTATCCCAAACGGCGAGTTTTGATCACAATCGGAAACGCAATCGATCGTTGATCCGCTAATGTCCAAAATTCTGGAGTTGGTAAATGATTTGACTTGAGGAAACAGCGCTGATCGTACTTATCTAAAAGCGGTTTCAGAGCAGATAAGCTGGGACGAAAACAAGCAGTTTCGATCTGAGCCAGCGCTTTAAGATCAACAAATTCATTCTCGAAGGTAATGACATTGACGCGATCGCTTAATTTCCGGGTCGCTTCAGCATCGTTGATCGCAGCCAAGATCGTTTCTTGCGCGATCGAGGCAGCGGGATCATCCGAACTCGGCGTTTGAACCACCAATTCTACGCCCAATTTTTTCGCCGCATCTGCCATCATCCACGCCAATTGTCCACCGCCAATCACGCCCACCCGATTCATACGCGCCTCCTAAGACGGGCATAAGAGCGATTCTCGTGTCTCCACTCCGGTCTTTGAGTTCGTGCCCTGAGCAATCTCGCACAACTCCCGCACCTGAGCGCGATCGAGAATTGCCCCGGTAAAATCCGCCCCCGTGATATTAACATCCAGAAACGCGCTCCGTAGCAGCATCGCATCGGTCAAAATCGCATCGCTCAAATCCACCCGCACCATCGGAATCTGATCAACCATCGCTTGCTGCAAATTCGCGCCGTGCAAATTCGTTTCGGTCATGTTCGATGCACTCATCACGGCTCCCGCCAAATCGGCATTCGAGAAGTTTGCATCGGTTAAATTGGCGTTGGCAAATTCCGCAAATCTCAAAGTCTCCCCAGAAAAATTCTTTCCTCTCGCGTCCGAATTGCTGTAGGACACTGGGGGACGATATTGCTGAGTGTAATGCTTGCCTTCGATCGGGTCGGCGCAAGCTCTGCTCCACGGAGTGTTCACGCTCGCCATGATCCAAACGCTACAAACTAGAGTAAAGAGACCGATCGCGATTCGCTTGCCCATAATGTCCTACTCAGTATGTCCTACTCAGTGAATTTACCTTAATGTAGCGGAATTTGGGCGATCGCAATCGTTACCGCTCGCTCAAAAATCTGTTTCGGAACCGTTAAATTTGTCGATCCGGCTGCACAAATTGCTGCTGCTTCCGCCACACTCAAGGTTTCAATTTGAGCCACAACACGAGCAGGATTGGGAACCGCGATCGCGTGAAGTTGAGCCGCGCTAAAACACCGCAGTTCAAAACGGTGAACTTGGCAATATTCTAAAAGTCCTGGCTCATTCGATTTCAGATCGATCGTGGCAATTCCAACGATCAGATTCTCGGACAATTGGTAACGCTGGAGAACCGCTGAGATCGCCGCTGCGATCGTCTGTTTTGATGTACCCCGACGACACCCTAACCCAATCCACCACATCCGCAAAAATTTCAGGAGAAAATCAACTCTTTACCCAAGCATGATAGAACTTAAATGTTGCTAAATGATTAGTGATGCTCATTTTACACTGATGCCCAGTTGGTGCAAAATGAAACAGATCAGGGTGCGTTAGATACGGAATCAATGACTTGTCCTCACGTACTAAGGCATAAGCAATGCAGGTTTCTCAGTACTCAGTTCTTCCCCTTCTCCTCACCCTAACGGCTGCCGCCCTTACCACCGGATGCGATGATGCCCGCGATGCCGTGAAAGCTTCCACCCCAGAATTTGCCAAAGATCTGGCGCTGGGTGATCCCGCCTACTACGTGGGTTTAGGCAATGAACTTCAACTTAGCCACAAATATGACGAAGCGATCGCAGTCTATCGAAAAGCGATCGTCCTTGATATGGAAAATTCGGGTGCATACAACGGATTAGGGGACGTTTTGGCTCAACAACGCCGCACCGAAGAAGCGATCGCGTCTTACCGCCGCTCGATCGAAATCAATCCCCAAAACGCCGAGGCATACAGCGGGTTGGGAAATGCTCTTGCCGATCGCAGACGACTCGAAGAAGCGATCGCTGCCTATCGTCGCTCGATCGAAGTCAATCCCAAACAAATGAACGCTTACGCAGGACTCGGTAACGTTTTGGCACAGCAGCAGAAAGTCCCGGAAGCGATCGACTCCTATCAACGGGCGTTAAATGCACCAGAGAAAACCGAAACCGCGCAAGCGATCGCTTTTGTTGGGTTGGGTCGAGTCCTACAATCTCAAGGTCGAGACGATGAAGCGATCGACCTCTACCGCAAAGCCGCTCAAGTCGCCCCCGATCACATTTGGGCGCAGATTTTTCTCGGTCATGCGCTGGTGAACCAAAATCAGTTTGATGCTGCGATCGCTAGCTACCGCCAAGTGTTAAGCCAGCCGATCGAACGCAAGGGAAATTTGGGCAACAGTCACGCGATCGCGCTGAATGGATTGGGTTCTGCGCTGCAACGTCAAGGAAAAGTCAAAGATGCGATCGTACAGTTTGAAAAGGCAGTCGATACCGATCTCAACTACGAGGCGGCTCGAAACAATTTACAACGGGCAAAGCAACTGGCGCAAAAACAATCACTCTCGATCTCGCTGAGATAGGCAAATTGTTTCTGGGGGCTTCAGCTAAAACGTTGCAGATTTTTGCTCAGTCTAGTTTTTGAGTCACGCTACGGAGAATGTCGATCGCTTGATCCGCCGTGATCAAGCGCTTTAAAACCACTTGCCCAATCACGCTCGATTCCACGATCGGAGATGGCTTAACTTCAACCATAAGAACTTCATCTTCGACCCGATAGAGCCAAAGCTTCTCGCCATTTTCCCAGATGCACAACTCCAACGGCTCAATCCGGGGTTTGCGTCTCCAGGCGACTTCGTTCCATAAGCCCCCCAACTCCCACACTCGACCCACACTCCAGCCCTCTGACAGAAAGAAATACTTCACTACCATCACCCGATCGCAAATTTCGCTCACCCTATCGCGAAAGTCGGGCGATCGTGCCCCAGCTTAATCAAATTTTCTGATGGGCAATCTCAAATCGATGAGAACAATTCCGTTGGCAACCGATTCAAAGCATAGAGCAACGATCAATTAGCGGTCAATCGATCGTTGCTCTAGATCTTCACCCCTTAGATCCCTCAAACTGAGGAATTCAACGGAATCAACCGATCATCTGAAGACAACGAAAAAGAGGTTTTTACCTCTACGCCACTTATCCGATCGCCTTCAACGGTGCCGGAGCCTTCGCTAAATCCGTTTCTTGAGCGCGTTGAATTTTCGCTCCCAAACGGCGGAGCTTCGCCTCGATATTGTCGTAACCGCGATCGAGATGATTCAATCCGCGCACCGTCGTCACCCCCTCAGCCGCCAATCCTGCAATCACGAGTGCCGCTGAAGCTCTCAGATCAGTTCCTTGAACCGGGGCACCCGAAAGCTGAGACACCCCGCGCACGATCGCGATATTGCCTTTCAGCCGAATATCCGCGCCCATGCGATTCAGTTCTGCAACGTGCTGAAGCCGATTTTCAAACAGCGTTTCACTAATCACGCTATCTCCTTCGGCTAACGTCAACAGCGACATGAAAGGAGCTTGTAAATCGGTGGGAAAGCCTGGAAACGGCAGCGTTTCGATGTCTGTGCCTCGAATAATGTCCGCAGGCAGAACTCGAATTCGATCAGGGGCATCGATCGCCACTCGAACCCCAATTTCTTTGAGCTTCGCGATCGCCGCGCTGAGATGATCAGGCACCACCGGAGACAAACTAATTTCCGATCGCGTGATCGCTCCGGCAAGCAAAAATGTCCCGGCTTCGATACGATCGGGGACAACGGAATAGTCTGTTTCGTGAAGCTGAGGTACGCCGTTGATCACAATTCGGTTCGTCCCTGCACCCCGAATTTGTGCGCCCATTGCTCGACAGAAGTTGGCTAAATCGACCACTTCCGGTTCTTGAGCCGCGTTTTCGATAATCGTTTCGCCTTCTGCGAGGGTCGCTGCCATCATGATATTTTCGGTGGCTCCAACGCTAGGAAAATCTAAATAGATTCTCGCTCCCGTCAGTCGCTTGCGATTCCCACGAATGTAGGCGTTGACAACTCCGTGTTCGATCATGACTTCGGCTCCGAGCGCTTGCAAGCCTTTGACGTGAAGATCAACGGGTCGATCGCCGATCGAGCATCCGCCCGGTAGCGGAACCTGGGCAATTCCTAGTCGCGCTAACAGCGGCCCCATAACGAAAAAGCTGGCTCTTAGCTGGCTTACCAAATCGTAAGGCGCTTTGGACTGTGTAATTTCCGAGGCATCGAGATCCAAAATTCCTTGACTGTGCGAAACTTTGACTCCGAGCGCGGTCAGAATTTCGCCAATGCGGGTGATGTCGAGCAGAGAAGGAACGTTGCGGAGGCGGCAAGTCCCGGAGCAGAGAATTGATCCCGCCATCAGAACCAGCGCGGAATTTTTGGCTCCGCTGATGTTGACGTGCCCACTCAGGGGTTGCTTGCCCCAAATATGGAGGACAGAATGGCTTTCTTCGGGTGAAGATTGAGAATTTGGCAAGCTGGCAGCGAGAGTGATGGCTTTGTCCTCCTGAGTCGGCATATTTCCTTTATATTTACTTCAAATTTGGTTTAGATTCTACCGGAAAGTTGGCAATTGTCCAGCGTCACGGTAAACCGCACTTTAGCGTAAAGCATTTGTTCTTCAATCGAACATCAATAGGTCAGAGATCCAAAAGATTGACATTCAATCCCGAATGCGTAACAATCAAAAGCTGTGGCGTTTGAATGCTGCACTCTGCGGGACTGGCGGAATTGGTAGACGCGCTAGATTCAGGTTCTAGTGTTCGCAAGGACTTCCGGGTTCAAGTCCCGGGTTCCGCATCTTAATCGAGATGCTTA
>DATJEM010000320.1:0-3573 GCA_035496615.1 Leptolyngbya sp. | reverse complement strand
AGATTAGCGCTTCCGGACGCACTTTTAGACGACTTGCAGCAGATTCAGATCATTGCCTGTGGAACAAGCTGGCACGCTGGATTGGTCGGGAAGTATCTTTTAGAACAATTGGCGGGAATCCCAACTTCAGTACACTATGCGTCTGAATATCGCTATTCTGCCTCACCGATTACCCCGAACACTTTGACGATCGGGGTGACCCAATCCGGCGAAACCGCAGATACTTTGGCGGCGCTGGCAATGGAAAAAGCCCGTCGATCGACCTTAGGCACAGGCTTAGAAGCTCGATTGTTAGGCATCACCAACCGTCCTGAAAGCTCACTCGGTCAGCTTGTGCCAAACATCATCGAAACTCATGCAGGGCTTGAAATTGGCGTTGCAGCCACAAAAACGTTTGTCGCTCAAGTGATGGCATTTTATGGGTTAGCGATCGATTTAACATTCCGTCGCCAAGCCAAATCACCCGAAGCTTTAGAACAATTGCTGACTCAATTGCGCCAACTCCCGGCACAGATTGAAATCATTCTCGAAAGCCAAGAGCGATATATCGAAGAACTCGCGCATGACTTTGCAGAAACCCAAGATTTTATCTTTCTGGGGCGCGGGATCAATTTCCCGATCGCACTCGAAGGCGCTTTGAAGCTCAAAGAAATCAGCTACATTCACGCCGAAGGCTATCCAGCGGGGGAAATGAAACACGGCCCGATCGCGCTATTGGATGCGAAAGTTCCAGTTGTGACGATCGCCATGCCAGGACTAGTGTTTGAAAAAGTGCTATCGAACGCACAGGAAGCACGGGCGCGAGATGCACGACTGATTGGAGTGACTCCGATGGATGAACAGGAGGCAGCGGATACGTTTGACACCTTGATTCCGGTTCCGCACGTCGATGAAATGCTGTCGCCGATTTTGACCGTGATTCCGCTCCAACTGCTGGCGTATCACATTGCGGCTCGTCGCGGATTGGATGTGGATCAGCCGCGCAACTTGGCGAAGAGTGTGACGGTGGAATAGTTCGGCATAGAACAAGGCTGAAGAATTGTGACCTGAAAATAAAGTTGTACACTGGCAAATAAAGTATTACACTGATTGCTAAAGTTGTACACTAGCAAATAAAGCTGTACACTACTGTGTATGGCTTTTTTATTTCTACTTCAAATTCTTATGGTTCGCTAGCTTTTCCCCAAGGAGGATGATGAATGGCTAAGCGCAAACGCGATACCAACGCAGCAACTACCGAGAATCGTTTGAAGGAAGGGCGGGGTCACGGGAAAGGAGCTCACTACAAGCCTTGGCTTCATATTCAAGATGTCCCTTCACAAGGGCTTTCTAGCCGAATTAAAGGATGGAAGACGGGGAGAACTCATCATCTGTTGAGCGAGTTGGAAACCAGCTTTTTTTATGTACTGGAGTGGTCACCTGTTGTTCTTGATATTCGTGAGCAATTTCCTCTGTTGCCATTGGAGGAAACGTTAGCGATTGCTGAGCAGTGTGGCTTTGCCCATCCTTCAAATCCACGAACTAGAGAGCCAATTGTAATGACCACTGACTTTCGGGTTACGGTTCAGCAAAAGGCTAACATTGTTGAACAAGCGAGAGCCATTAAGTGCGTAAAGGACTTGCAATCACAGCGTGTTTTGGAAAAGCTAGAAATTGAGCGATGTTATTGGCAAAAGCGGGATATTGATTGGGGAATCGTGACTGAAAGAGACATTCCAAGTCATGTCGTCAGAAATATCAAGTGGTTGCACCCTTTCCTACACATTACCGACTTGACGTCTCTGGCTCCAAGTGATGTTTCACGGATCTCTGCGGTTATGGTGCCTATGGTGCTTCAGTCTCAGGATGCTCTGGCAGATATTGCTACTACTTGTGATGAACGACTTGGCTTGGCTCCTGGCGTAAGTTTGTCGGTTGCTCGATATCTACTCGCTAATCGATTCTGGCGAGTGGACATGAATCAGCCCATTCATCCTAATCAGAGGTTGGTGCTTCTGGCTACCATGCCTGTGGATACTGCTCAAGTGAGTGGAGGATTGGCATGAAGCTATTTATTAATATGTTGATTGAGTGGCAAGGAAATACAGAACTATACATTGAGCGTGTACTTTGGATTGATTCATCAGGTACAGATGTTGCCACGATTGATATTATTAGCCCCAATGCTTTGCCAGTTTTTCGCAAATCTATAGAGATCGAAGCAGCACTCACTTCAGGGGATGCTCAAGTTTTAGAAGTCGATCCCTATGCTGTACTCTTGCGGCCGGAGAACGAGATTGCAGAAAAACACCGCCAACGGCGAGATGCAGCCTGGGAGGTCATTTCAACTCTAGTGGAAGATACAACAGGGCAAATTTTTTATTCGCACGGACGGGGCGCACTGCTCAATGCTCATGAAGAAAAGACGGGATGGACAAAAAAGACCATTTACAAGTTCTTGAGGCGTTACTGGCAGGGTGGGCAAACTAAGAATGCTTTGCTACCTCTATATGACAAATGTGGTGGTAAGGGAAAAGAACGACAAAGTAGCACTGGTGTGAAACGCGGTCGCCCCAGCAGACTGACTAACGTGACAGACCTTCCTACTGGGGTTAATGTAGATGCTGCTGTCCGTGAGAAGTTTGGTCGTGGCATTCGACTGTTTTATGAAACGGCTGAACAAAAAACATTACAGGACGCTTATCAGAAAACATTAGAGAAGTTTTTCCATAAGGGTTACGATAAGCTCCCTGACGGAACGTTTGTCCCGTTTCTTCCACCTGCTGACGAATTACCCAGTTTTGGACAATTTCGTTATTGGTATGAGAAGGAGCGGAATGTTACCCAAGCTTTGTCTGCTCGTGAAGGCAAGCGTCGCTATAACCTACGCCATCGTGAAATTTTAGGAGATTCTACCCAAATGGCATTTGGTCCTGGATCTGTTTATCAGATTGATGCCACAATTGGGGACATTTACTTGGTTAGTTCTCTCGATCGCGCTCGTATCATTGGGAGACCCGTGATTTATGTCGTGATTGATGTATTCAGTCGCCTGATTGTCGGGATGAGCGTCACACTAGAGGGACCCAGTTGGGTTGGCGCAATGCAAGCATTAGAGAATGCAGCTAGCGATAAGGTGATATTCTGCCAGGAATACGGAATTGAGATCACTGAGGAGGATTGGGGAAGTTACCATTTGCCAGAGATAATTTTGGCAGATCGAGGTGAGCTTGAGGGTTATAACGCTGACAATCTTGTTAATGCCCTCAATATTCGTATCTCTAACACGCCACCTTACCGAGCTGATTGGAAGGCGATCGTTGAGCGTAATTTTCGATTAAGTAATGAAAAATTTATTCACTGGGCACCGGGAGCCGTTTATAAAACCCGCCAGCGTGGAGATGCAGACTATCGACTCGATGCAGTTTTAGATCTCCATCAATTCCGCAAACTGATGATTCTTTCTATTCTCGATCATAACAAGGATCATCGGATGGATTGGTATCGAATGGATGAGTTTATGATTCGGGAACATGTTGATCCTTATCCAATCGATCTTTGGAACTGGGGAATTCGTAACCGAGTAGGGCACCT
>DATJEM010000319.1:0-4667 GCA_035496615.1 Leptolyngbya sp. | reverse complement strand
GTCGGGGGCGGTTTGGGAATTTGCTACAACGAAGGCGATGATCCTCCTAGCATCGATCGATGGGTGCAAATCGTTTGTGAATCCATGATCAAAGCGTGTGCAGCCGAAGATTTACCCTTGCCGAAGCTGTTGTGCGAACCGGGTCGATCGCTGATTGGTTCGTCTTGTGTCACTGCTTATACGGTAGGTGGACGTAAAACCGTTCCTGGAATGCGAACCTACATCAGTGTCGATGGGGGAATGTCGGATAACCCGCGACCGATTACCTATCAATCGGTTTGTCGAGCGGTAATTGCAAATCGGATGTCAGATATCGCAAAAGAAACCGTGACGATCGCCGGAAAACATTGCGAATCTGGCGATGTCTTAATTAAAGACATTGCACTGCCAGAAACTCAAGCGGGAGATATTCTCGTTGTGATGGCAACAGGAGCCTACAATTACAGTATGTCCTCAAACTACAACCGTCTGACCCGTCCAGCAGCGGTTCTCGTTCATGCAGGAGAGGCAGATATCATCCTGGAACGAGAAACTTATGAAGATCTTATTCGCCACGATCGAGTCCCGGACAGACTGAAATAAAGCCTGAAGGATGAATGATAAGGGGTGAGGATTGGCAGAGATGGACATTCAATTGCAATTCTTTGCTCTTAGCTGGGTAGCAGCCTGGTTTCGGCTGGCTTCACCGATGATCCGCTCTACATCTTCATCTTTATTCCTTTCCCTGCCGCCCGCCTTGCAATTTGTGCTGACCTTTGTTCTAGAAAATTTGCGGCTTCTCGTCGATGTCGGGTTGGTTCTGGCACTCACTTATGTGATGCTTGTGATCATTGGGCGAGAGCGACGGACGCTGTGGATGGTGCGCGGCTTCATTGTGCTCATGCTGGCGGCGGCAGTCAGTCGGCGGATGGAGTTGGTACTGCTGAGTTTTGTGTTGAACAACTTGGTGGTTGGGGCAGCGGTGGCAATGGCGTTTATTCTTCAGTCGGAATTTCGCCGCTTTCTAGAGCAGCTTGGGCGCGGCGAAGTGACCCAGTTGTTTCAGCCTTCTAGCCGCAGTTTGCCAAAGTCGGATAGTGTGATGGACGAAATTGTTGAAGCGGTCAAAGGACTCTCGCAAAATCGTACCGGAGCGCTGATCATGATTGAAACCGGAACGGCGATCGACGATCGAGATTTCTCCGTTCCCGGTGTCAAACTCAATGCCGAAATTTCTAAAGAACTGCTGCAAACAATTTTTCAAACCACGACGCTGCTCCACGATGGCGCAGTCCTGATTCGCGGCTCGCGGATCATCGCTGCGGGTGTGATTTTGCCTCTGTCGGAAAAAACGGCTTCTCGTCAACTGGGAACCCGACATCGCGCCGCCATGGGAATTACCGAAAAATTGGAAAACTGTATCTGCGTCGTTGTATCTGAAGAAACAGGCTCAATCTCGCTTGCCGAACGAGGAATGTTAAATCGTCCCTTGACCAGCAGTAAACTAAAAGAGCTTTTAGAAGAACGATTTTCATCGTCGGGCGATCGCGAACCCGTCTCACGCGATCTGAAATCTCTCGGTCGTCAATTCCGGGCAAAAGCAGTATCCTTATTCTCTCGTTTCTTTCGTGAAGGTAAGTTAAAGAATCGCCGCCTGCAAAACGATCGCAAGCGGGGAGACTCTTGACTTTGTTAAAACCAGACTGATTTCACCCTTTTCGTCGGCGTTTCCGGAAACCACAATGACTGCCAAGCACACTGTTTTACACGAGTTACCGACTGATTTAGACCGCGATCGCTTGCCTCGTCACGTTGCAGTCATTATGGACGGGAACGGACGCTGGGCAAAACGCCAGGGCAAACCTCGTATCATGGGGCATCGCCGGGGAGTGGATGTCCTCAAAGATTTGCTGCGCTGCTGTCGCGATTGGGGGATAGAAGCACTGACGGCTTATGCGTTTTCGACTGAGAACTGGGGGCGACCGCTTGAAGAAGTGGAATTTTTGATGACGCTGTTTGAACGGGTGCTGCGGCGAGAACTGCGCGAAATGATGCAGGAAGATGTACGGATCAAATTTGTGGGAAATTTGGACGCGCTGCCGTCAAGTTTGCAGGCAGAAATTGAACGATCGGTACTCGAAACCCAAGACAATCAAGGCATTCGTTTCACCGTGGCGACAAATTATGGGGGACGGCAAGAGATTCTCAAAGCGTGTCGCTCGATCGCAGCGCAAATTCAACAGGGCTTGATTCAACCCGAGGACATTGACGAAAGTTTATTCGAGCGGCATTTGTACACCGCAGGAACTTGCGATCCAGATTTGCTGATTCGGACGAGCGGTGAAATGCGGTTGAGTAATTTTCTGTTGTGGCAGTCGGCTTATGCAGAATTGTACATCACTGAAACACTTTGGCCCGACTTCGATCGGACTGAATTTCACCGCGCCCTCACGTCCTATCAGCAGCGAGAACGCCGTTTTGGAAAAGTGGGCAAGGTGTGAGGAGGATGAGCAACTTGCTGTTAGAAGGTTGGCGAGACGACTTCTAACAGCCGTCTGCTATTAGCCGTTCTAGAGCAGGCATATCCGCAGCAATTAAAGATTGTGATTGCTGACTTAAGGGCCTGCAAACACCGCATCTTCGATATCTTGGCGACTGAGTGAATATTTAAACGATCGCTGAATATCTCGCCCATCCACGTTCAAATAGCGCACGCTCAACTGATCGACATCAAGCATCAGTTCGGCTTGCCATTTGGGTCGCTCGATCGTCCAGCAGTGGCGTTCTTCGGCATCTTGTTCACAGCCTTGATCAGATAGCCAAGTTTCGATCGCGGGTAGCGGGTGGTTATAAAGCGGCGTGTCACCGGGAGGTAAAGTCATCATCAGAATTGAATTCAGTAGCTTCTATTGTCGCTCGATCGGATGGCGGTGGAACGATGTTTTGGTCAGATTCGACCGTCTGAACGTGCGGAGGCTTTTCGGTAAGCGGTTGAAATGCTTGATCACCGCGCGTAAGCACGATCGTAATTGCCAAGATCAGACAGCCGACAAAGGTAATCCCCAAAATAAACAGCGCAAACACCTCGCCTGGGGAAAGCGGTCGATCGGTGGCATCAATATAAGCCGAGGATTTTGATTCGGGCTGCTGAGGTTTGTGCAAACTGGGTAATTGCTGCACGACAATGATGCGAGAATATCCGATCGACAGATCGTAAGCTGCGCGACGTTCAGGACTGCTGAGGGTAGCGTAAGCTTCATTGAGTTGCTGAAATTTTTGCGTCGCGATCGCACTCGGTAAGTTTGTCGTATCGGGATGATACAGCTTACTCAGTTCCCGATATGCCTGCCGAATCTCACGCACCGAGGTCGAAGGATGCAATCCTAGAAGCCCATAGTGGCTTAACTCGATCGGCACTTGACCCCCTGAACCCGCTTTCTCTGCCACTGGACTTATCCTTGATCGCGCTTGCATTAGCAACTATTATTGTCGCCTCGTGTGGAAGTCTGCAAGTCAAGCGCGATCGATTCTTTCAAAAGACTCATCACCGAACCTTAACCAAACCCCAATCTAGAAATTACCTGCCCTTGATGTTAGAGGCTTACAGTGAAAACGGGATTCCAGGATGGAGCAATATCCATGATCCAATCGTTTGCAGCACCCCTGATTGAGCGACCTGATTCGCGACAACTGCTAGAACAGCTTTACCGAGAGCGAACATTACAGCCATTTCATAGCGGTCAAATGATTCCCATGTGTCCGGATGAACTCTGGGTTGTGTGTCGAGGTGTGGCTGTTTTGAATACGCTACACCCCACGGGTGATGAGGCACTCCTCGGTCTCGCCCTTCCTTCAATGCCTTTTGGCTTACCGCTGACGTGGATTTCACCTTATCAAGCGATCGCATTAACTGATGTCGATTTGCTATTGTTGACGATCGCGGAAGTTGAACGATCTCCCGCACTATGTCAAGGATTATTTCGCCATCTCAGCCGCCGATTGCAGCAGACAGAAGCACTTTTAGCACTCTCAGGCTGTCGTCGCGTTGAAGAAAGACTAAAGCAGCTACTCATCCTCCTGCAACACGAAGTTGGGCAACCGATGCAGAAAGGCACACGAATTAATGTGCGCCTGACTCATCAGCAGTTGGCAAATGCGATCGGCACAACGCGCGTAACCGTGACTCGATTGATCGGACAACTCAAACAAGCAGAATGGTTAACTATCGATGCAAAACGTCACATCATTTTGCTTCAGTAGCCCGTGGTTAATCGAGCAACCTGCTGCGGTGGCTTGATTTGAGCCGAAATTGCAGATTGCATGACCACCGCTTCGATCGGCACAACTCCTCGATCTTCGCTGTTGATAATACTTGCGGCGCGTTTTGACAAGTCAAGGACGCGATTATCAAAATAGGGTCCTCGATCGTTGACTCGTACCACAATGGTTTTTCCATTCAGCCGATTCGTCACTTTGAGAAACGTCCCCAGTGGCAAAGTGGGATGAGCGGCAGTGAGTTCGTCTTGGTCAAAGATTTCGCCATTTGCTGTTTGGCGACCGTGAAAGTAGGGACCATACCACGATGCCATGCCGTCAATGCTGCTATCCGTTGTGGCTAACTGGTGCATTTCGACTTGGGCATCGGCAAGGGGAATGCTGGGCTGCCCCAAAGCAATTCGGAGATTGTT
>DATJEM010000318.1:0-4754 GCA_035496615.1 Leptolyngbya sp. | reverse complement strand
CCTGTAATCGGAGCCTGATTCAACAGACTGAAGCCTTCGATAATCAAGCCATCTGTCGGTACGAGTTCGCCAGGTTTTACAATCACTTCGTCGCCGATTTGCAGGTTTGCAATGGCGATCGCTGCTTCTCTTCCGCTCCGCAACACTCGCGCGGTATCCGGAGTCAGCTTCATTAAACTCCGAATACTACGTTCAGTCCGCTGCATCGCATACCCTTCTAATGCACCGCTGATCGCAAAAATCAGAATGAGAACTGCGCCATCGACCACAAAAAAATACTCTCGCTGCCACAGTCCCAAAAATGCTGCGCCCAACGCTGCAACAATCATCAGCAGATCAACATCCAGTTCTTTTTCTTCAAATAGAGTTGTCAACCCTTCACGAGCGCTCTCATAGCCGCCAACGACGTAAGCAGCAGGTAAAATCAGCAGTGCTAGACCGATCGAACCAGAGCGCAGCATTAACCAACCAAGCAATACCAGAATGCCGCAGAGGAGCGCCGCGATCGTGTCCTGATGTTCTTTCAAGCGAGGAGTCAGTAAAACCATACATTAGTCAAGACGAGATCAGTAGAGACAAAATCACGCTTTTACTCTAAACTTTGACATTAGTGTCAAAGTCAACCTTTTTAGAATGACTTTTTGTTTAGATGAAAGCTTTAACGATTAAAGAACTCACTGAGGCGGTCGGCGGCGGCGTAACTCCCCGGATGGTACGGCACTATCACACATTGGGACTTCTGCCACAACCGCAACGATCGATCAGTAACTATCGACTGTATAGCCAGCGCGTTGTGCAGCACTTGAAGCAAATTGTGGCACTGAAACAACAGGGATTTCAGCTTTCTCATGTGCAGCAATTGTTAAAGAGCGGTTCGGAAACCCATCCCGATCGCGCTTTGATCAGCCAATTGCAGCAGCAGTATCACACAATTATTCAGCAGTTAGTACGCTTGCGTCAGACTGCGGCAGCACTCGAAGGTGTTTTGGGACGCGATCGAGACTGTCAGACGATTCAAGCTGAAGCGCTTGCTCAATTGAGAATGCTAGAAGTTGAAACCCAAGATGGCATTGGACATTTAGAAAAACTTTGGCAGCATCTAGATGCCGAAACCACCGCCCATCCCGAAGCGTTTCAAGAGTCGCTACAGCGATTGCTACCGGATTTATCTGATCGCTCTGAGATTGAAGTGGATTTGCTCTCTAAGCTGGTTCTAGCTTGTGGAGATGTAAGCTTAGTGCAGTTTGTTCGACGGAGTAAAGATGCGATCGTTGCCGCTCGTACTGCTCTGAAAGCGGGATGCTCGATCGTTGGAGATGTTGCGCCTGTGGTTGCAGCATTGGATCAAACGCGCCTCGCTCATCTCAATTGTTCCGTCGAACCTCTCATCAATGATTTGCATATCAATGATGCAGCGGAAGCAGAGCAAGCTTTTTGGCACAATCAACAGTGGAAAGCACAGCTACAGCAGCTTCCAATTGGCTGCATTTTGGTGATTGGATATGCGCCTTCGGTGTTGATGGCAGTGTGTGACGCGATCGAACACAATCAGCTTCAGCCTGCACTAGTGATCGCCATGCCGATCGGGTTTAGTCATGCACCTGCGGCAAAACGGCGATTGATGCGGTTAGCGGTTCCTTATTTCACGATCGAGGGCACGTTGGGCGGCGGACTGTTAGCAGCAGTCGCGTTGAATGCACTTACTGAATCTTTGATTGAGAAGCCTGATTGTCATTGTTATCTATCCCACTAGCGAACGGCGCTAAGTCGGTTTGGAAGATTGTACATTCAGAGTGCCGCGAAACATATTCATGCCGCAGGTGAAAGAATACTGTCCGGGAGTCGTAGGAGTGAACTCGATCGGTGTCGTTTGATTGAGCTTCAAATCTTGAACAATGCCAAAATCGGGAAATCGTACTTGATCAAGACAACTGTTTGGATCACGTCGATCGAAGTTAAGCCGCACAGGTTGATCCGCATTGACTATCACTTCGCTGGGTTCATATCCCCCATCAACCGTGATTGTCACTTCCTGAATTCCTGCGGTTGTGGTTGCTTTTTGAACTTTATGTTTGCTGTATAGAAACCACCAAAGCTCCAATCCGATCAATGCAAGTCCCGCCGCTGTGACCCCAACTTTTAAGCGATTCGGCTGTTCAATTCGGCGGAATTGATTGGTTTGGGCAGCTTCTATCGGCATCTGGGCGGTTGCGGTAGTTGCTCCCAGTAGCAATCCTAATCCCGCAAGATGCCCCAGTAATACTTTTTTCAACATAATCGTTAATGCTTAGGAAATGACTTTGGGCTGAAAATTTCGCAAGCGGAGTGCATTTGTCAGCACTGACACAGAACTAAACGCCATTGCTCCCCCGGCAATCATTGGACTGAGCAACCAACCGAAAATTGGAAACAGTATTCCGGCGGCGATCGGGATTCCAATCGCGTTATACACAAAGGCAAAGAACAAGTTCTGGCGAATGTTGCGCATGGTGGCGCGGGATAGCTGAATCGCCGTGACAATGCCTTGAAGATCTCCAGAAATTAGCGTGATATCACTTGCTGCGATCGCCACATCGGTTCCGGTTCCGATCGCGATTCCCACATCCGCCTGAGCCAAAGCGGGCGCATCGTTAATGCCATCTCCCACCATTGCGACAATGCTCGATCGACGACGAGAATCACTTTGAATTGACTGAATCACAGATGCTTTTTGCTCAGGTCGAACTTCTGCAATCACGGTTTGAATATTCACTTCTTGTGCGATCGCGTTTGCTGTTTGCTGATTGTCTCCAGTCAGCATGACGACCTCTAACCCTAACTGTTGCAGCGATCGAACCGCTTGAACCGAAGAAGGCTTCAGCGCGTCAGAAATGCCCATAAAACCTTGAAGTCGATGATCAACCGCAATTAAAATCACGGTTTTTCCAAGCGATTCTAATCGGTCTTTTTCAGCTTGAACGGCTTGTGTTTCGATATTTAGCTCATTCAGCCAGCGCTGTGTTCCGACCTGTACTAGCCGATTAGCCACAGTCCCTTGAACTCCGCTTCCGGCGATCGCGGCAAAGTTCTGCACATTGTCTAGCGCTACTGCTTGCGTCTGAGCATATCGCCCAACCGCTTCGGCTAAAGGATGCTCAGAATTGTGTTCGACTGAAGCTGCTAACCTTAAAATCTCTAGCTCATTTGCAGATCCAGCAATGCTTGTAAAGTCTGTGACAGTCGGTTTGCCTTCAGTTAAAGTCCCGGTTTTATCGAGCACGATCGTCTGAATCTGATGGGCGAGTTCTAAGCTTTCTGCACCTTTGATCAAAATGCCGTTTTCGGCTCCTTTTCCGGTTCCGACCATCACAGAGGTGGGGGTGGCTAATCCCAATGCACAAGGACAAGCAATGATTAACACTCCGATCGCGGTAATCAAGGCTAACGTCACATTTCCCATGACGTTGAACCAGATTAGAAAGGTGACAATCGCGATCGCAATCACCACAGGCACAAACCAGCCTGTCACTTGATCCGCCAATCGCTGAATCGGAGCTTTTGAGCCTTGCGCTTGCTGAACGAGTTGGACAATCTGAGCCAGAAAGGTATCTTTCCCAACTCGCGTCGCCCGAAACTGAAAGCTTCCTGTTTGATTGATCGTGGCTCCGATTACTTCATCTCCAGGATGCTTCTGGGTTGGCACACTTTCGCCCGTCACCATTGATTCATCGATCGTCGAACTTCCTTCAACAATCTCCCCATCCACCGGAATCTTTTCCCCCGGACGCACAACCACAATGTTGTCTTTCTGAACCGCTTGGAGCGGCACTTCTAGCTCTCGTCCATTCCAAATAATTCGAGCCGTCCGCGCCTGTAGTCCAACCAGCTTGCGAATCGCATCAGAAGTTTGTCCTCGCGCCCGCATTTCCAACAATCGCCCCAACAGAATTAGCGCGATAATGACATTGGCTGCCTCATAGTAGACATCGGCATTGAGTCCTTGAGCCACAAAGAAGTTTGGAATCAATGTTGCAACCAAAGAGTATAGATAAGCTGATCCAGTTCCCAAAGCAACCAGAGTATCCATAGATGCCGTATGGCGCTTTAGCGCTTTCCAAGCATTGATAAAGAACGATCGACCTGCCCAAAACAACACCGGAGTTGACAAAATCAGTTGTAACCAGGGATTGTGCAGCCATGCCGGAATCAACGGAATGCTCATTCCCAGCATCATTGGCAATGAGCCTACAATCAAAATAATGCTAATCACACCCGCAACCATTACTTTCTGGCGCAACTGGCGAAATTCTCTCAGTCGCGCAGTTTTTTCTACCTCGCTCTCGTCGGCGATAAATTCTTGGTCTTGTAGCGAGTAAGAGCCATACCCCGCATCCACGATCGCGCGTTGAATCTGCGCTAGATTCGTGCGGTTTGGGTCGTATTGCACCTTCGCTTGTTCGGCTCCATAGTTCACATTGACATCAGCGACACCCCCCACCGATCGAATTGCATCTTCTACACTCCGGGCACAGGTGACGCAACTCATACCCTGTAATTTTAAAGTGTTCGTTTCCATAGTTCGAGAAATAAAAGAACAGCGAAGTTAAGCGACGGTATAGCCAGCATTCGTAACGGCTTGCTTAACCTGAGTTTCCGAAGCTTGAGTTTCGACCTGTACGAGCTTTGTCGTTGGATCAGCCGTAACTTGGGCAGTTGTATCTATCGCTTTAATTGCGTTCGAGATCGTGGTACTACAAGCAGAACAAGCCATGTCA
>DATJEM010000317.1:0-7568 GCA_035496615.1 Leptolyngbya sp. | reverse complement strand
CATTTCGTAAACTCGATCGCGCCCTTGTTTCTGTTTCGATCGAATTTCCGCTAACTTCGGACTCGCCCGCTCGCTCACTTTGCCGTCATCATTGATACAGCGATAAATTTCCTGCTCGATTTCGGGATAAGTTCGCAGTTCCGCAACCAGTTCGGTGAGAATCGGGAATCCGTTTTGGTTATCGATCGTGCGTCTAAGCGTTCTTGCACCTGAAAGCGTGGTGGCAATTTTCAAAAGCTCTACGCCCGATAAAATTCCTTGCAATGCCGATCGTTCTAGGGCATCGCCAATATCTTCAATGCCCTCAAAGCTCAACGCTGTAGTGAGTTGCGTTTCTAAGTTGTAAACCTCTTGAGTTTGACCGAGAAGTTTTTCAGTTTCGGGCTGGGTGGTTGGAATTTTGAGAGAGCGAATCGCGATCGCGCCGAGTTTTGTCGAAGCAAATGTCGCTAAATGTTGGCACAGGCGCGACCATTCTAATAGTTCTAGAGTCTCTGTTTGAATCAAGGTTGAATAAAAAGGAATGAAGGCTGCACCCTTTTATTCTAAAAGGTTCTGACTGTATCGATAGCATCGATCGTGGATTCAATGCTGCGATCGAGTGCCAAGATACTGCTTCAAACTCAATAGAGTCGCGGTCTGTCCCAAACTCAGCGGCAATAACGAAATCCCTTCAATACGGGACTGTACCCAACCCTCGCCCCACGCCCATTCGTGAAAGCCATCGATTCCCTGACTCAATAGAAACCGAATCCGGTTCGACTCTGCGAGTTCGACTTCGTGCTGAATCGGAACGAAACCAATCCGCCCAGTCAGTTTCGTTCCCGGTGTCAGCGGTTCAGCAACCCCGATCGAGAACCGTTCAAACCACAGCCACTGCTGTAATCCTTGAACCGTCGTTAAACTTTTTGCTAGCGTTTCTTCAGATGCCTCGACTTCAATGCGGAGGCTGCTTTGCTGAAATGTCCCAAACATAAGCGATCGCCCGAATCCGTACCGTTTTAGTATGACAGATCCGCAGAAGGGAGCGGAGGCTTTAAAATTGGAGAGCCGTTTGTTTGGGATGTCGTTATGAGTAGCGTTCGTGTAATTAGTGATTCAGAGTTTGAAACCGAAGTGATGAACGCCGCTCAACCTGTCCTGGTTTATTTTTGGGCGACGTGGTGCGGTCCTTGTCGGTTGCTGCCGCCGGTGATGGACTCGATCGCGACGCACTATGGCGATCGTCTAAAAGTCGTCAAAATGGAAATCGATCCCAATCCTGAGAGCGTTGCCAAGTGCAAAGTTGAAGGCGTTCCAGCTTTTCGCTTCATCGACTCTGGAGAAATCAAGCAGTCGATCGAAGGAGTGATGACCAAACAGAAACTCGAAGCGTTTTTAAATGAAAATTTAGTCACAGCTTAAGGAAAAAAGATGCAGTTTGCCAAACGCTTAGAGCCGCTTCAGCAGAATGTGTTTGCCGATATGGATCGAGCAAAGTCGGCAGCCAAACTTGCCGGACGAAATATCATCGATTTGTCGCTTGGCTCATCAGATTTGCCGACAGAACCTCATGTGATTGGCGCGATCGCACAGTCTTTGCATGATCCTTCAACCCATGGCTATCTTTTGTTCAACGGGACGCAAGCGTTTCGGCAAGCTGCCGCCCAATGGTACATCGATAAGTTTGGCATTGCAGTTGATCCAGAAACGGAAGTATTACCGCTGATTGGATCGCAAGAAGGAACGGCACATTTACCATTAGCGATATTAAATCCGGGCGATTTTGCCTTGCTGCTTGATCCTGGATATCCCTCTCACGTAGGCGGCGTATATCTTGCAAGCGGACAGATCTACCCGATGCCGCTGCGGGCGGAGAATCACTTTCTGCCTGTGTTTGATCAAATCCCGATCGCCGTTTTAGTGCAGTCTCGCATGATGGTTTTGAGCTATCCGCACAATCCTACAACCGCGATCGCGCCGCTTTCTTTCTTCCAAGAAGCGGTCAAATTCTGCCAAACTCACAACCTGGTGTTGGTTCACGATTTCCCGTATGCCGATTTCTATCTGGGTTCTGAACCGATGCCTTCAGTGTTGCAGGCTGATCCAGAGAAAACCGTTTCGATCGAGTTTTTCACCTTCTCGAAGTCTTACAACATGGGCGGATTTCGCATGGGCTACGCGATTGGCAATGCAGAATTAATTCGGGCACTGCGACAAGTCAAAGCCGCCGTGGATTTCAATCAATATCGCGGCATTCTGAACGGCGCGATCGCGGCTCTAACCGGAGATCAATCGGGAGTGCAAAAAGCAGTTGAAATCTATCGCAAGCGGCGGGATGTGTTTGTCGATCGACTGCATCAAATTGGCTGGAAAGTTCCGACTCCTGAAGCCGCGATGTATGTTTGGGCAAAGCTACCAGAACCGTGGGCTTTAGATTCGATCGAGTTTGCGGTAAAGCTGGTCAAAGAAACGGGGGTTGCGGTTTCGCCAGGAGCAGGATTTGGCAAATCGGGGGAAGGATATGTGCGGTTTGCCCTGGTGCATGAACCGGAGATTTTAATAGAAGCGGTCGATCGAATGGCGGGATTTTTGCAAAGTTAGCCGACGTGCCGCTCCAAGTGGAATCGGTACGAGTAAAGAACTTTGTGATGTCTAATATGGGCGATACTGGATTTGAACCAGTGACCCCATCCGTGTGAAGGATGTGCGCTACCACTGTGCTAATCGCCCTAGCTCTCAAAAGGATATCACATTCTGTGGTTGGCGGGTCAAGTACGATCGTTGAATTTTGGCGGTATTTGGGGTTGTGTGGGGTTGTCTGGGGTTACGGTTGCCGCTTCACTCAAATCGATACCAAAAGACGATCGTGCTTTCGTCCATCGGTCAGCAGGGCGTTAGGAATGCTGATTTACTGGAAGCGCGATCGTCGAAAAGTTATTTTGTGGTGGGTCTGCAATTAGTCGCGTTGTCCTTGAGACGCATGAGATTGAATTAAGCAGCGTTCGAGCATTTCAACGCGGTAATGGAACCAATAGCGGCGCGGATTCAAAATCAGCGGGTAGGCAAGATGGAAAAGTGGCTGATTCAGATATTGCCAGACGGGGAATTGGGGTTTTACTGTAAACATGAGGAGCTATCGTCTAGGGGTCAGGTGAGGGCGACGCTGAGGAAAGCTAAATCCTATTTTGTCTGCCGACACTAAGATGGCAAATTTTGATAGTGAGCTTCCTGGTGAGGATTGCGGAATCTGATCGAGCGATCGCAGCCCAAAGATCGGTAATCTTATTGAGAGAATTTTGAGCCGATCAGGGTCAGCAGAGAATTGCCTAAATATTCATACTGCTCGGCAGTGTTGTAAAGCTGGGCAGAGATCCGAACGAGCCGATTTGGAGGTTGCGGAAAAGGGACGATCGGCACTTCAATGTTGTACTTTTCATACAAAGCGTCTTGTAGCTCAAGATATGAGCCATCCGGTAATGGAATCGTTGCCAGTGAGCCAATCATGGCTTCAGGACAAGGTGGCGCAACATTGAGCTTTTCACACAGGGAGTTTCGGGCGGCGATTGCGGTTGCTCGATTGCGCTGCATTAATTCTGTCCAGCCCCCCGGAAGCAGAGACTGCATGAACTCGATCGCGCTAGGAACGCATAGATAAGCAGTCGGATCGGTGGTTCCCATCCAGTCGAATTCGAGATGAAATCGGGAACGATCGCGCCTGGGAGAGTTCGCGCCATGACTAATCGTGAGCGGTCGAATCTCGGCTTGCTTCTGTTTTTTCACATAGAGAAAAGCGGCTCCCTTTGGCGCACACATCCATTTGTGGCAAGTCGCTGAATAATAGGTCGCCCCAATTTCCGCTAAGTTGAGCGCGAGCATTCCCGGTGCATGAGCGCCATCAATCAACGTCTCGATTCCTCGTTCTGATAATGCCTGAACGATTTGGGCGATCGGAAACACTAACCCTGTCTGACTCACAACCTGATCGATTAAGGCTAGGCGGGTGCGATCAGTGACTTTAGAAAGCACTGCTTCGATCACTTGATGCGGAGATTCGATCGGATAGGGAATCTCAGCGACCACGATCGTCGCTCCTGATCGGGCTGCCACAAAATCTAGCGCATTCCGACAGGCATTGTATTCTTGGCTGGTGGTTAATAGTTCGTCGTTGGGGGAAAAGGTCAACGATCGCAATACCGAATTTACTCCAGTCGTCGCATTGGGGACAAAGACCAGTTCATCCACACTTGCGCCAACAAAGGCTGCGAGCGATTGCCGGGATTGATCGAGTAGCGCCTCAAATTCGCGTCCCAAAAATCGCAGGGGTTGGCGTTCGAGGCGCGATCGTAGCTCTTGCTGAACTTCTAGCACCGCGATCGGACAAGCCCCAAACGAGCCATGATTCAGAAAAGTGAACGCTGGATCGAGCGACCAAAACTGAGAGAAATCGTTTCCCGGCTGCATATTTTCTTAAAACTCCCCAGACAAGATTCGAACTTGTGACCAATCGATTAACAGTCGATCGCTCTACCGCTGAGCTACTGAGGATTGCGCTCTCTTGCGAGTCTAATCATAGCGCTAGACGTTCGCATTTTGCAAGTATTTTTCAAAAATTGCTTGAAGCCGGGATTTTGGACAAAACTTGAATCCGCTAAAATCAGCCATATCTCACCATATTTTATTAGTTGAGATGCTGTCTGAAAGCGATTTGAACAATGTTATTGCAATGTTATTGCAATATTTCTGCTGATAGAGTTTGCGAAAGTTGCGCCCATTCGTTTTTGGCGATGTGGAACGGCGGTCGTTGTTTGCGGAACTCGCGCCACTTGTCGTGTTCCTGACTTGATCAGGCTCACTGAGGAGGCTGATGAGGAAACGATTTTTTAGGAAACGATCGTATTCAGTCAACCCTTTTCCCCGCCGTAGAGCTAACCATAAATCAGATTTTGCAAGTAAGCTGAACAGTTAAGCTCACTAGTGCTGCTTCATCATCTGCTATGCAAGTTCAGATTCAGACTTTCACGGTTCACAAGCGCTTTGCGCTCAAGATTAGTCGGGGGACGACCGCTCAGACCACCAATGTTTGGCTCAGGATTGAGCAAGAGGGGATTGAAGGGTGGGGCGAGGCTTCACCGTTTTCGATCGGAGAAAAGCCTCAAACCACTGAAACGATCGCCCGCTCTCTTCAAGCGATCGTGCCACTGCTAAAAGCCCTTCATCCCTTTGAACGTCAGCGGATTGATCAGTTATTTGCTCAAGCAAAGCTGCCTTCTGCTGCTCGTGCTGCGATCGATCTTGCCCTCCACGATTGGGTAGGAAAGTATACGGGTTTACCGTTGTGGAAACTGTGGGGATTGGAGCGCGATCGCATTGTTCCAACTTCGGTGACGATCGGGATTAACACGCCGGAAGGTGCAAAACAACGAGTCAAAGAGTGGTTAGGCAAAGGAACGATCGAATCGCCACTGCAAGATATTCAGGCATTAAAAATTAAACTGGGCAGTCCTGAAGGTATCGAAGCCGATCGAGCGATGTTTGAAGCAGTACAAGAAGCGGCTCCAAACATTGCTCAAATTAGCGTCGATGCAAATGGCGGATGGACGGTTGAAAATGCTTTGAAAATGGCGCATTGGTTGAGCGATCGCCAGGTGACATACATTGAGCAACCCTTAGCGAAAGGACAAGAAACGGAACTAACAAAGCTATTTTATCTTTCACCGTTGCCGATTTTTGCGGATGAGAGTTGTTTTACAAGCCGATCGATTCCAGCGTTAAGCGATCGCGTTCATGGCATTAACATTAAACTGATGAAATCGGGCGGACTGAGTGAAGCGCTGCGAATGATTCATGTTGCCAAAGCTTCTGATCTCAAAGTGATGTTTGGGTGTTATTCGGATAGTGCCTTGCTGAATAGTGCGATCGCGCAATTATCGCCTTTAGCAGACTATTTAGATTTAGATAGTCACTTGAACTTAACGGATGATCCGTTTGTCGGTGCAGTCTTTCAAAACGGGCGCGTGATTCCAAATGATCGTCCGGGGTTGGGTGTGATGTTAAGACCAGGGAGATAGACTGTGCTGAAATCGAGCGATCGGGTTGCGGTACTCTTGCATGACGGAATTCGAGGAGCGCAGGGAAAAACAGGTTTAGCATTCATTCGCTATTGTTCAGATTCGGTTGTTGCAATTATCGATCAACAATGCGCGGGAGCGTCTTTTCAAGAACTCACTTCGATCGCGTGTGAGGCTCCGATCGTAACTTCGATCGCTGAAGCCTTACCCTATCAACCAACGGTTTTATTGATTGGCATTGCGCCATCTGGTGGGATCTTACCCGATGCTTGGTTTGCAGAAATTCAACACGCGGTCGATGCTGGAGTGTCGATCGTGAATGGATTGCACACTGCACTGTTGCCTAAGCTGAACGATCAATTGCGATCGAAACAATGGATTTGGGATATTCGCCAAGAACCCGCTGGGCTAAAAGTAGGAAGCGGCGCGGCTCGATCGCTCTCTTGCTTGAGAGTACTAACGGTTGGAACTGATATGAGCGTCGGCAAAATGTCTACGAGCTTAGAACTCGATCGGGCGGCACAGCAACGAGGACTACGATCGAAGTTTCTCGGTACGGGACAAGCTGGAATTATGATTGCAGGTGACGGTATCCCTTTAGATGCAGTCCGGGTCGATTTTGCTTCCGGCGCAGTTGAACAGCTCGTCATGCGACATGCAGATCAGGACATTTTGCAGATTGAAGGACAAGGATCAGTGTTTAATCCTGCTTCGACTGCAACGTTACCTTTGATCCGGGGGACTCAGCCAACCCATTTAATTTTGGTACATCGCGCGGGACAGAGACAAATCCGCAACTTTTCGCACGTGCCGATTCCACCGCTGAGAACCGTAGTTCAGGTTTATGAATCGCTGGCAAATGCGGGCGGCTCGTTTGCACCCTGTAAGGTTAGCGCGATCGCATTAAACACGGCTCATCTTGACAATGATGAAGCTTGGCGCGCGATTGCATTCGTTCAACAAGAAACAAACTTACCCTGTACTGATCCGATTCGATTTGGCGCAGAAGTTCTTTTAGATGCCGTTCTGAATGCCGAACCAGCGCGATAGTTCAGGGCGTACAGAAGCTCATCCACATCACTTCCCAAACGAGTTGAGGTTGAACATACGCCAGCAATTGTTCTTTCGCTTTTTCTAGCAAATGCAGCGATCGAGACTCATAGTTCTGTGTCCAATAGATTTGCTGTAAGTAATCAATCAGCCAAATCTGTGTTTCTGTATCAATTGCTTTTGCGATCGTTCTGCCAACGCTCAATGCTTGTCGGAGCGAGTTTGGCGGAGGCATCACGGACTGTAGTAGTTCTGGTGGAATTGATTCGAGGGTCTGCTGATGGGCGATCGCGGCTCCGGGGCTGCCTTGCGCTAATGCTAATAGTTGCGGTTTTGATAGGATTTCTGCGTGTCCAACTTGTGTTAATACTTGCGCCATTGATGCTGTATCTAACCGAGAAAACGGAATTCTTTGACAGCGAGATACAATCGTGGGCAACACCGATTCAATGTTGGGCGCAAGTAGAA
>DATJEM010000316.1:0-4805 GCA_035496615.1 Leptolyngbya sp. | reverse complement strand
CGAATTTGCAAGCCTAATCCACCTGCTTTGAATTCACCCGGAGACATCGCTTCTAAGTTGACAAACAAATCATGCAGCCTTCCTGGACTAGAAAGACCCGAATCCAATGCCAGATCGAGCAGATTTTTGGTTTGGGCAATTTTTGATTTGGCATATTCGATCGTCAGATATTGCAAAAATCGTTTGGGGCTGATGCCTGCCCATTCGGTGAAAAGTCTTTGAAAATGGGATTCGCTCAAGCCCATCTGTTGGGCGACTGTGGCGAGATTGGGTTGGCTCAAGTGCTGTTGTCGCATGAACGCGATCGCCTGAGCAATCCGGTGATAGTCTTCGCTGCGATCGAGCATTTCAGGCTGAGTCGAAATCATATCAGTATGAGTAAGTTGCCTTCTCCTACTCTACTGATTGGGTCAGATCAAAGCCACCCGGTTCTTGCGAGGTTTGATGTTCGATCGCGAGATGCTCTAAGCTCGATGTGATTCGATCGAATAATGAGCAGTCGGAAATTGATCAGGATGGATCAAACAGCACTTTTGTGAGCTTGTGACCTTTCCTCTCATGCAAATTGGCAAAAGTCGAGCTAGGGCGCATCCAAAACGGTCACATTCACAAGCGGAGTTACCTTAAATCCTTGCTCTAGCAATCGGGTTTGGATCGATCGAGTCAACCGATCGCGGATTTGTGTCGCCGAAATAGAGCTTCCCGCTTGGCGTTGAACATACACATCCGCCAGTAGCGTGTTTTGATCTGCAATATCAGCGCGAGTAAACCGAACATTCGCTTCAACCAGCGGCGCGATCCCAACCTGTTCGATCGTTTTCTGGATTTCTGCATTTGCGCGTTGGGCAAGAGTTGGTCGTTCTAGTTGAGGAGAATTCCAAAACTGCCAGGTCAACAGGGCAGCCAACAAGCAGAACGACACCCCTAACGCGATCGGAAAGACTTGCTTTTTTCCGCGCGAATAGCGGCTTCCTTTGGATTTCAGCCCGTAAAGTCGGAAAATCGATGCGGCAGATAGATGAATGCCAAACAGTTGCAGAAACAGCAGAAACAGTCCGCCCACTGTGATGTCCCATCGCCCGATCGCGCTTCCCATCCCAATAATGCCAGCGGGAGGAGCCAGCGAAGCCGCCACTAACATTCCGGCTGCGGCTCCAGACACCAAGCTACTCCGCTCCGATTGCACTAGATTCAGTGCCCCCGCTGCCCCAGCAGCCAATGGCAGCAACACTGCAACCGCAGAAACTTGGCTAGTGGATAGCATTAGGGTGGTCGGAATCTGCTGCTGAAAGATCAGACTCAGCAGAAATGTAATAACGATCGTCACGCTCAACGCCGAAAAATAGCGCACCACGCTCCGCCCCAATAGCTGTAAATCGCCCCGCGCCGTCGCGATCGCGGTGTTCATCGCCGGCCCTGCAAACGGAGCAATTAACATTGCGGCGACCAGTAGATAGCTCGTATTGGTATATAGTCCAATCCACACCACCACCCCCGCCACTCCCGCATAGGCAAGGAAGCTCCGCCATGATCCGACACTCTGCAATCCCGATAGAAAAATCTCGATCGGACTGCGAGCAGTCACATTCACAACCTGCTGCGGGGTGTCGGAAGCCGGGGGACGCAGCGCTATCACGCCCGTTGGCAATAGCGTAAGATGCACATCTTGCAAGTCTTCTAGTTTGGCAAGCAAATCTTCGACTTGGCGATTAGAGACGTGAACGATTAACAAATCGATCGCTTGGTCGATTTGGTGCGCCTCTGTCTTAGAAACGTTGACAGCATCGCAGGACTGGGCAATTTTTAAGACGGTTTCACCTTGTCCCTGGGGCACTTGAATCATCAGTTGGCGCATCGCTGGACTTGACTCACATCTTCAAACTGCCCGTTCATCGTAGTGAGACTCATGACAGATGACGACACTCTAAGGATAGAGGCGACTGATCCCAGACCGATCAAGCCGACGATCGCTGCCCCCATCAACAAAGAATCAACGAGGAATCAGCAAAAAATCATCAACCGAGGAAAAATCATTCATCTGGGATCAGCCCTGAATTCTACATCTTTTCAAGGTACAATATAGGGCAAAATATCAGATTTCTAAAAAACTTTGCCAACCTCGCCAACCTCACCGAGAAAAGCGCGATCGCATTCAGAAAATTTACACAGAATTTGAGAATCCCGCCGAAATGTAACGCAGCGCACAAAAATCAATCACCGACTCAGTTTTAGTAGTCTAAAGTCATCGATTGTTCACAAATTGATTTCTCAATCATGAGCGATCGTACAGCGGCTCGGTAGACTGCTTTCGTTGCACTCGATACGATAAGGAAAGAAATGGTAGTGACCCAGGATAGACCGCTCGCAACGATGTTTCGTCAGATTGGAGGAGGCGCGTATCCTCCCGTTATTGAAACGTTTGAACGCGGCAAGACGATCTTCTTTCCGGGCGATCCGGCAGAGCGAGTTTATTTTCTGGTGAAGGGCGCAGTCAAACTCTCGCGAGTCTACGAAGCGGGAGAAGAAATTACCGTAGCACTGCTGCGAGAAAACAGCGTGTTCGGAGTCCTGTCGCTCATCACGGGACAACGCGCCGATCGCTTTTATCACGCGGTCGCTTTCACACCTGTTGAACTGCTCTCTGTGCCGATCGAACAGGTTGAAAAAGCACTAAAAGAAAATCCCGAACTCTCAATGCTCATGCTGAAAGGGTTATCCTCGCGGATTCTGCAAACCGAGATGATGATCGAAACATTGGCGCATCGAGATATGGGATCACGACTGGTCAGCTTTTTATTGATCCTGTGCCGGGATTTTGGCGTGCCCTCACCCGAAGGCATCATGATCGACCTTAAACTTTCGCACCAAGCGATCGCCGAAGCGATCGGCTCTACTCGCGTCACCGTGACTCGATTGCTCGGTGATCTGCGCCAAGACCAAATGATTTCGATCCACAAGAAAAAAATCACCGTTCACAATCCGGTGACGTTGAGCCAGCAGTTCACCTAACTCTGGAATTCTTTTCAACTCGCCCGAAGTTTGGAGTCAGCAGGCATAATGATAAGCGAGTCTGAAATTGCCTCAGGCTTTAGTGCAAGTTGCGCTGAGTTGGGAATGTCTGGGGAGTATCATGTCCGATGTCGGGCTAATTCTGATTTTGGTGGTGTTGGTATTAGGGGGAGTGATCGCAACGGTTGGCGATCGCTTGGGAACCCGCGTGGGCAAAGCGCGGCTCAGTTTATTTAATCTTCGCCCAAAACAAACTGCCGTTGTCGTTACCATCCTGACGGGAACGCTAATTTCTGCCTCAACCCTCGGAGTCTTGCTCCTGGCAAGTCGCACCTTTCGGGAAATGCTGCTGAACTTTGGGCGGATTCAAGCCGAACTCAGAGATCGAGGGCGCGATCTTGAAACCGCCGCCGCTGATTTGAAAGCCACTGATGCTCAGAAAGCCGCTGTCGAGAGACAACTGACGGAAGCGCGATCGGAACGCGCTCAGGTTGAGACGCAACTAAAGCGGATCAACGCCGATCTAAAAACCTCGATCGATCAACAGCAAAAAACGAATGCTCAACTTCAAGAGACGAACGCTCAACTTCGGGCAACCGAAGCACAGCGCGATCTCACTCGAAAACAACTGGCTGAGGTGTCCAATCAAGCCGTTAGCCTCCGCAACGAGATCAGCCAACTGCAATCTGAACAAAAAACGCTGACTGAGCAGCGGGATCAAGTTAAAGCGCAGATCGCTGCACGAGATGAGCAAATTGCCGAACGCAACCAACTGATCCAACAGCGCGATCGAGACATCAGCGAACGCGATCGCGTCATTGCCCAGCGCGAAGAGGAGTTGAAAAAAATAGAATCCCAGCGAATCGCACTGACCGAAGCCGTTCAGCAGTTTGAGCGCGATGTCCGACAGATTCGCAGCGGCGATCTGGCAATTTACCGCACCCAAGTCTTGTCGTCTGGGGTGGTGCGGGTGGTTGAGCAGAGAGGAGCAAAAGAGGCAGTCGATCAACTCCTCCAGTATGCGAATCAAGCAGCGCTCTCAGCCCTTCAACTTCAAGGCAAAGAGCAAATTGTCCAAGTTCCGATCGCAGAAGTCGAACAATTAGTGCGTCAAATCAGCGATAAGCAGGATTATTTAGTGCGAGTGCAGGCGAGGGCGAACTACGTCAAGGGCGAAAACAATCCGGTGCTGGTTTATATGAGCGCTGTGCCAAATCGGCTGGTGTTCCTCACGGGAGATACGGTTGCATCACAAACGATCGATCCCTCGAAGCTTTCGTCGCAGGACTTTCAGCGATCCATTCAAGCCCTCCTCGCGGATTCCAATTCTCGCGCTCGGTTTGCAGGAGTCCTCAACGAAAACATTCAGATCGAAAACCTACTGAGATTGGGATCATTCATCGAGCAACTGCGGCAGTATCCCTCGCCGGTTGAACTGCGGGCAGTAGCATCGAATAATACTTATACAGCAGGACCGCTCAAAATCGAGCTAGTGGCAGTTCAGAACGGACAGATCGTGCTAAGGGCATCCAGCTAAAAAGGAGTTAAGTGTATGGCAGAACAGCCAGTCATTCTAGGATTTGATCCGGGGCGGCAAAAATGCGGATTGGCGGTGATGGGAGTCGATCGACGCGTCTACTATCACGAAGTCATTGGCGCAGAAGTGACGATCGAAACGATTCGGTGTTTGCGCGATCGCTTTCCGATCTCGCTGCTGGTCATGGGCGATCAAACGTCTTCCAAAGCTTGGAAACAAAAGCTAGAAGCGGAATTAGCCGAGCCGATGCGGGTGATCA
>DATJEM010000315.1:0-4216 GCA_035496615.1 Leptolyngbya sp. | reverse complement strand
TTTCGCAATCCAAACAGAGTTTACAACGACCGGCAAAACGCTCGTCACATTCACTCGAAATGGAAAAGCGTTTGCGATTAAAGTTCAAGACCTACCGCAAGCGAACAACAGTAAATCGAAAGGAACGCCGCTCGTCACCCTCTTGCCGCCTGCGGCTCAAGCTGAACCCGATTCGATCGCCGGAACATTCATTCTGCCCAATGAAGTTGAAAATCAATTTGTTTTGCTGCTCACCGAACAGGGACGGATGAAGCGCTTACCCCTATCTGAATTTACGGATTTGACCGCGCGCGGATTGACTGCCCTAAGACTCAAAGAAGGCGATCAGTTACTATGTGTCAGTCCGGTTCAGATTGGCGAACAGGTTCTACTTTCAACTTCGAGCGGTCGCGTTTTGAGGTTTGAAGTCAACGATTTGCAAATCCCGATCGCCAGTCGTACCGCTCAAGGTCAGACCGGAATGCGCGTCAGCAAAAAAGAAAAGATTGTCGGATGGGCGATCGCCAACGAAGATGACACCTTCTTCATGATTTCTGAACAAGGCTACGCGAAGCATATGGAAGTCAAAGCATTACGCCGCGCCAGCCCGGGAGAACTCGGAACGCAAGCCTTTCACTTTGCCAACAAAACGGATGTTGTGGCTGGGATTGTTGCCGTGTTGCCCCAATCGCTAGTGTTCCTATTGACCAACGAAAATCACTTGGCGCGGATCGATGTTGATAGAATCAAGACGAGTACAAAGGACGATCGCGGCAGTCGAGCGGTCAAACTGAGCAAAACGGAGCGCGTGACTCATGTGAGCTTGCCCGTGCTGTATGGTGAGGAAGACGCGATCGAGTAGCCATCCTCAAACGGCGAAATGTAACAATTTGTCAAGTCAAATGAGAAGATCCTCTTCGCATCGTGCCCGAAACTCGGTACACTACAAAATGAATTCTGAGATACCGCAATATAAACATGAGCGTAGTTAGCCAAGTTATCCTACAAGCCGACGACGAGCTTCGTTACCCAACGAGCGGCGAACTGAACGGAATAAGAGATTTTTTTCTAACCGGAGAACAGCGGACTCGGATCGCTGGAGTTCTGTCTGAAAGCGAAAAAAAGATTGTGGAAGAAGCCAGCAGAAACCTGTGGAAAAAGCGCCCCGACTTTATTTCCCCCGGCGGTAACGCTTACGGAAATCGAGAACGGGCGCTGTGTCTACGCGATTACGGCTGGTATTTGCGTCTGGTGACTTACGGGGTGCTGTGTGGTAGCACCGACCCGATCAACAAAATCGGCGTGATTGGGGCACGGGAAATGTATAACGCGCTAGGTGTTCCGGTTCCGGGGATGGCAGAGGCGATTCGTTGTCTCAAAGAAGCCTCTCTCGGACTCTTGAGCGATGCCGACAGCGCAGAAGCGTCTCCCTATTTCGACTTTATCATTCAAGCAATGTCATAACTTAAGCCGCGTCATAGGGCATTTCTCAAACTCAATTCCCTACAGTCTATGGCAGACGATCGCAAACCTCTTGCGGCGTTTCTGGAGACTGTGGGGAATCTATTTTTTTAATTTCCGAAAATTCTCGGAGATTGGTTGAGGGAAAGTTGGCTGTCGCCTGGGAACCATGATGTAGCAATTATGAATTAATGCAGAGGTTTAGAATTCTATGGTTTCGTCTATCACAAGTGACGATAGCGGTAATCTAGTTCAGAAAACTCTTGAATGGATTGCCAACGGTGGGATTAATGGGATGGGAGTTCTGCCACCTGCCGAAGAAGTAGCCGCAGACCATTTGAAAGACGCAGCCAGTGTTGAAGATGCGATTAGTTCAATCATTGCGTGGAGAACGACATATGCTGCTGGTGCAGGTTTTGTTACTGGACTAGGTGGTATTGCAGCAATGCCCATTACTATTCCGGCTGGTTTGGCAGCGTCTTACGCAATTGGAGCAAATACGGCTGCTGCAATTGCTTGCCTTAGAGGATACGATATTTACTCTGACCAAGTGAGAACGATAATTTTGTTGTGCCTGATTGGTGGAGCGGGTGAAGAAATTCTCAAGACAGCAGGTATCAGTATTGGCACTAAGGTCAGTCAAAACCTGCTCAAACAGATCCCTGGCAGAGTTCTGATCGAAATCAATAAAAAGATCGGTTTTCGGCTTATCACGAAGGCTGGTGAAAAAGGCGTAATCAATCTTATGAAATTCGTACCGCTAGTAGGCGGAGTTGTGGGAGGTACATGTGATGCTGTTTTTGTAAATAGCTGCGGAGAAACTGCAAAAAGGTGGTTTTCCTAACATGAAAGCAATGCTGTGAGGCATTAAACCCAATCGATTCCCCAAAGTCCATAATGAATCATCGTGAGCCTATCACGGCGTTTCTGGAGACCGTAGGGAATTCGTCTTTCCAGCAAAAACGTCTTTCCAGCAAAAAGAATGAGTGCCGATAAAATTCTATCCTTCTGGTTCGGCGAACCGTTAGAAATGCGAAAGGTTTGGTTTGCAAAAGATCCAGCGTTCGATGCCGAAATTCGATCGCGCTTTCTCAACACTTACGAACAAGCCGCCGCGGATCAACTGGATGCCTGGAGCAATTCACCGAAAAGCTGTTTAGCGTTAATCATCGTCTTAGATCAATTTCCGCGCAATCTGTTTCGGGGTGAAGCCCGATCGTTTGCCACAGATGCCAAGGCGTTAAAAATTGCCAAAAGCGCGATCGCTCAAAATTTCGATCAGCAAGTTCCTCCCATACAACGATTTTTCTTTTATTTACCGCTGGAACATAGCGAAAATCTGGACGACCAGAACGAATCTGTACGGCGATTCCAGGCATTCGAGAACAGTCCTGAACTTCGACAGACTTATGACTATGCGGTGCGACATCGAGCAGTCATTCAGCAGTTTGGGCGGTTTCCTCATCGTAATCGGATGCTTGATCGTTCCTCTACCTCGGCAGAAATTGAGTTTTTGAAACAGCCCGGATCGTCATTCTGAGACTTGCGCTGAAACCGTATCCTATGCGTCGTCTGGCAAAGAAAGCGCTATCATAACTTTTGTCATCGTAGGATTCGGTATGGGACGGCAACGAGGATTATTAATCTTAATTTTGGTGATGGTGCTGGCTTCGCTCTACATCATTTTCGACCAGCGCCATTTTCCAGCACTGTTGGGTTTGGACTTGCGCGGGGGATCGCAAATCACGATTCAGGTCAAGCCCACCGGAGATGTCAAAAAAATTGCATCGCAGCAGCTTGAAGATGTGCGGCGTGTGATCGAAGGTCGGATTAACGGGTTAGGCGTGTCGGAACCGCTCGTGCAAACGGCTGGCGAAGATCAGATTTTAGTCCAGTTGCCAGGAGTCAGCGATCCAGATCAAGCGGAGCGCGTTTTGGGTGGAACGGCGCAGCTTGATTTCCGGGCACAAAAAGCTGGAACAGAAGCGAGATTACCGATCGAACAAACCATCCGTCAAGGTCTCCTCGCCAAACAAGCAGAATTAAGAAAGTCAGGAGATGCCAAAGCGATCGCCGAAAATCAAGCCGCTTTGAAGCGAAGTAATGATGCGATCGCGGCTCTGTTTGACCCCCCGGCTCTCGTGGGCAAAAATTTAAAAAACGCTTTTCCAGAATCCGCTCCCGGCTCGAATGCCTTTAGCGTTGGGCTTCAGTTTGATCAAGAAGGGGGCGACAAATTTGCCCAATTGACCAAGAGCCTTGCCGGAACGGGTCGATCGCTGGGAATTTTTCTAGATAACGGCTTGCTCAGTTATCCCTCTGTGGGAATTGAGTTTGCTCAAACGGGCATCACAGGCGGGGGTGCCGTCATCACCGGACGGTATACGGCTCAAGAAGCGACTGATCTAGCGGTGCAACTCCGGGGGGGCGCGTTGCCGTTTCCGGTAGAAGTGGTTGAAAATCGGACAGTTGGCGCGACGTTGGGGCGCGATAGTATTCAGAGCAGCATTTACGCCGGGATTGGCGGATTGTTGTTTGTCCTAGTGTTTATGGTGGTCTATTATCGATTGCCGGGTGCGATCGCGTCGGTGTCGCTCGTCATCTATTCGCTGCTCACTTATGCAGGATTTAAGTTATTGGGTGTGACGCTCACCTTGCCTGGAATTGCTGGATTCATTCTCAGTATTGGGATGGCGGTCGATGCGAACATTCTGATTTTCGAGCGGACTCGTGAAGAACTGCGAGCGGGCAAAACCTTGTATCGATCGGTTGAATC
>DATJEM010000314.1:0-6083 GCA_035496615.1 Leptolyngbya sp. | reverse complement strand
TGGGCACCTGTAGTTTACTTTCCGCTGAATCGCTGGTGGGAAACGTTCAGCGTTTCAGAACAAACCTAATCGCTAATTTAAATGCAAGGCTCAGTCTGGAGGGATAGCTTCTTTGCGCCTTTTGGGGCTTTAGCGCGCTGTTGGATTTCAGTAGCATAATATACTCGGACTCGCTTGATTCCGTGAAGTATTCGCGATAAGTCTTGCTATAGGTTCAAGGCTGCATCTGGTTTGTACGATAACGATCGCAGATCAATGGCAATATTTCGCAGATCGAATCAAGTGTAGCGCTGAGTTCGTTATTATACTTTCGATCGATGAAATTCTCTCCCGCTTCCCGCAGTCTGACCCGCAGACAGTTTGCCACGCTTTCGACGATTGGCTTTTTCGATCTGATGGCAATTAGTACAGGAGCCGCGCTCACTTTACCAAATTTGTTGACTCCCCCTCGATCGAAGAAATTTGGCACAACTTTTAGCCAGTTGCAGTGTTGGTATCTTGGGTTGGACTACCGTGAAGCTTTTCGGGCGATCTGCGATTTGGGCTTTGGACGCTTACGACTCTGCGCTTATTGGCACGAAATTCAGCCCCAAGCCAATCAGTTTGATTTCACAACGCTTGATTGGCTACTTGAAGAAAGCGATCGACGCGGGATTGAAGTTGTGTTAGCGGTGGGAATGAAAACGCCGCGTTATCCAGAGTTTCATTTTCCCGACTGGATGCGATCGCAATATGATACGAAAACGGCGCGAGTGTTGGATCAAGATCCTGCGATCGCGGATTTGACTTTGAAGATGCTCGATCGTGTGGTCGATCATGTAAAAGCGGCTCCCGCGATTCGGTGCTGGCAAGTTGAGAATGAACCTTTTACAACGCTAGAGATTACCCATGGGCGATCGTTGAGTGAATCGTTTGTGCGAAAAGAAGTGGCGTTAGTTCGATCTCGATCGAGATCCGATCAAAAGATTCTGTTAACCAATGCGATTACTCTTCCCTATGGACAGGAGGACGACGATCGAGCATTCAGAGCAAGTTTGTGGCTGGCGGATGCGGTCGGATTCAATGTGTATACAAAAGTTCCACAAGGCGGAAGTCAGCGGTACATTGAAGCGTTGCCGCTGTATTGGAAGAAGCTAGAGGAGTGGCGATCGCAGTTGCAGCGCTGGGGTAAAGAAAGCTGGATCGCAGAAGCGCAGGCGGAACCGTGGGAGCTAAATGAACTAGTTCCGGTAGCGCAGCTTGATTATCCGAGTTCTTCGCTCAATCAGGCGGTAAGTTTGGTCGATCGAGTGCAAGAGATTGGATTTTCTCCGGTGCTGCTGTGGGGATGTGAGTATTGGTACTGGCAGCATAAGCAGGGGCGCGATCGATGGTGGTTGGGAATGCGGCGATTGCTGAATTCTTGAGCCGCGCGATCGAGCAAACTTTCGTCTAGTCCTGCTTGACTCGGCACTTGCAATCAATTAATCTCTCAAGTCCAGCAAATCGGCGTGATGCTCCTTTGCCCAAAGTCCCAGACAAAGCATCCACCAGCGCCGACTAAAGCTGTTACCAGCAACTTTGAGCGGCTCCGTCCAAGACTGATGGAAGCAGTCCGAGAGGCTAACATGGGATGATGTCATCCTTAGTCGCCACCCTGCTTTTTATGGCGCGGGGTAGTTCATTTTCGATAAACGCTTGTCCAATTTCGATAACTGCTCATTTGATTCCGACAAATAGACATTCAATTCCGATAAACGCTCGTTCAATTTCGATAAACGGACATTTAATTTCGGCAAATAAACATTCAATTCCGACAAATGCTCATTCGATTCCGATAACTGCTCATTCGATTTCGATAACTGCTCGTTTAATTTCGATAAATGGACATTCAATTCCGATAAACGCTCGTCCAATTTCGATAAATGGACATTCAATTCCGATAAATGGACGTTCAACTTCAATAAATGGAGATCTCGATCGAACAATTGCGCTGTTGGATCTCCTATCGCACCAGCTTGAAGATAAAGGTCGATACCAGCTTGAGTTTCGAGCGTTACAGATCTCGGTTTTCTAAATCCTTCTTCCTTGCGACTCTGCTAAAATTTGATTTGTCATCGTTCAATTTGCGTAGACTTTGCTACAGTGGCAACGGCAATATAACTCGACTTGTCGCCCGTCATGAACGCCCCGACTAAACCCCGACCCCAGAAGCAAAAACCTCCTTTAGCCCTCACCATTGGTGCAGCAGCAGCACTAGTCGTTGGAGGCTCGATCGCATATTGGGCACTCACCCGCCAACAGCAGCTTAACGGTCTGCCGATCGGAGCGAATGCGATTCCGCAAGATGCCCTGATGGTTGTGTCAGTCTCAACTGATCCCGGAAAATGGCAGCAGCTTCGAGAATTTGGCACCCCTCGATCGCAAGCCGCCTTTGATCAAAACTTGGCACAAATGCGCGATCGCTTTCTCGCCAGTCGGGGATTAGACTATCAGCGGGATGTACAGCCCTGGATTGGGAAAGAAGTGACGCTGGCATTTCTATCGCCGCAAGCCGGTGTCGTTGTTCCGCCGCCCGGTCAAGCTGCGACTCCTCCAAATCCTCAGCCAACCGTCATGGTGTTGCCGATCGCGGATGCACTCAAAGCGAAAGCCGTTTTAGAACAGTCTCCCGCAACCAAAGGCGGGAAATGGACAGAGCGCGACTACAAAGGTGTGAAAGTCCGAGAGAATCAAGCTTCACCGACTCAAAGCGCTTCGATCGCAGTCTTAGACACCACGCAAGTGCTAGTTGCAAACAATCCAACGGCGATCGAACAAGCGATCAACACGGTAAAAGGCGGCGCTTCACTCGCGCAAACGCCAGGATATGGCGATGCCCTAACGCAAATTCAATCGGATCAAGCGATCGCACGGCTGTATGTCAATATTCCTGCTGCCGCCAATACGTCCGCTGCAAATTCCAATCGTGCCGTTCCGCCGCAAACCTTAGCGCAACTCCAGCAAAATCAAGGACTTGCAGCAACCGCAACCCTCGCAAATGAAGGAATTCAGTTCAAGAGCATTTCCTGGCTAAAACCGGATAGTCAACGCAAGTTCGATCCAAGTAACAATGCGAAGATGATGCCGACACGATTGCCTGCGGACACGCTGATGATGGCATCCGGCGGAAACCTCAATCGATTTTGGCAGGATTATACTCAAGGCGTTTCGGCAAATCCGATTCAATTCGTCAATCCAGAAGCGTTGAAGCAAGGCGTGAGAACCACCGTGGGACTGGATCTAGAAAAAGATTTGCTCAACTGGATGCAGGGTGAATACTCATTAGCATTGCTGCCTGCGTCACAAGGTGCGCCCGCAAATTTGCCAGCAAGCTTAGTCTTGATGATCCAAACCAACGATCGACGCGCTGCCGAATCGACGCTAAAAAAACTCGACGATGTGATGGCAAACAAATACGCCTTCAAAGTTGAAGAGTCGAAGATCGAAGGTCAATCTGTGATCAACTGGTCACTGCCTGCCGCAGGCGTAAATATTACTCACGGGTGGCTCAATGGAGATGTGGCATTTCTCTCACTGGGTGCGCCTGTTGCAGGGTCGTTTTTGCCAAAACCTACAACGACACTCGCAGAAAATGAACTGTTTCGCAATAGTACTCAGTCCGATCTCGGTGCCAACAATGGTCACTTTTTCGTCGATATGGATCGAGTGCTGAAGCTGCAAAATTTTCCGCTACTTCAGATTCCAGTCGCCAATCGAACCGTTTTAGAGGCAATCCGATCGATTGGAGTCACCGCCGCAATTACCAGCGATCGCACGTCTCGATATGATGTGTTCGTTTCTCTGCAAAAAGGTAATAAGCCCGGAGCTTTACCCTAAGCGGCTTTGACCGAAGGGACAGAGCGAAAGCAGCACACAACGATCGCAGTTAGGATGGCGATAGAAACAACAGCGCTGACCATGAAGCATCAAAACTTCGTGATTGTCGTAGACTTGCTGTGCTGTCCATTCGCTGGGTAGCTGTGCTTCTAACAAATCATGTGCTGGAGAAACTGCCGTTGTTGCAGGAATTAAACCTAACCGAATGGCAACGCGGTGATGATGACTATCCACAGGCAAAGCGCGGCGGCGAAGATTGCTAAAGGCAAGGACGGCAGCACTGGTTTTACGTCCGACTCCAGAAAACGATTCGAGCCAGGTTCGAGCCTCTTCGACACTCAGATCCGCCAGAAAATCTAGAGATAATTCGCCGCGTTGAACAGTAATTTGCTCTAAGATTTGCTTCAGTCGGATCGCTTTTTGATCCGCCCAGGTGCAGGACACGATCGCAGCTTCAATCTCCTTTGCTGAACGATCGCGCACCGCTTCCCAAGTCGGAAATCTTGCCTTCAGTTGCTTGAATGCTCGATCGGAGTCTGCATTCTTCGTGCGATGCGAGAGCAAAGCAGAAATCAACTCACTCAGCGGATCGAAACTGTGAAAATAAGCAATCGGGCAGCCGTATTCTTGGCATAAACGATCGTGAATTTGGAGTAGTTTTTGCTGAAGTTCGGGAGTGGAAGAAAGGTTTCGCGATCGCATAACAACAATCAAAACTTTACTTCTAGCAAACGATCGTTAAGCTTGAACTCCTCACGATGGGAGATTGAGACGTAGAACATCGTCGATCGAGAACGATGCCGCAAAAGATTTTTTTTGATCTGTAAAATCCCTTATTGTATCTGTGAGTATTTCAACCAAAAGATGGTGGCTCGCCAAAAACCTTAAAAGTCGCAAGATGCAGCAACTAAAACAGCGCTTTAACAGCGCGTGGCTCAAGTTTAGTTTTAATACTCTGTTCCAAATTGCGCGTGATCCGTGGCAGTACACTAGCCCTTATGAAACCTGGAAGTATCAGCAAGAACTAAAGCTTCTCCCTTCCATCCCGATTCTGCAAGCATTAGAATTAGGCTGTGCTGAAGGAATCTTTACCGTTCAGCTTGCGATGTATGTTGAACAGTTAGTCGCAGCCGATATTTCATCCGTTGCGATCGCAAGAGCGACTCAGCGATGTGTTTCTCAGCAATGCCAGAATGTGCGTCTGATCGAGTTTGATTTAACTCAAGATCAGCTTCCGACTGAACAGTTTGATCTAATTGTCTGTAGCGAAATCCTGTATTACATGGGCGATCGAGCGATGCTTCGCAACGTTGCAAAAAAGTTAGCTCAAGCCCTTAAACCAAACGGTTGCTTGATCACCAGCAATGACTATCGAGTCAGTTACACCGAAGCAAAAAGCACTAAGAAATCCAGAGTTTTTGGTGCAGAAGTAATTGGTGCAGTACTATCCGAAACATCGTCGCTACAGCTTATAAAAGTAATCCGAACCCCGTCTTACTGCACTCACTTATTTCAGCGCTCTTTGCCCAACAGGACAACGATGCAGCCACCAGAGATTGTGACTTTCACGGAAGCGGACGTTCCACCGATGCAAACGAATGTCTTTGATTGGTTTTCGATCGCCAAGATCGCCACTACCGTTCAACAGTTTTTCAAAGCCTAAGGCTATTGCATTCGATCAATCGTTCGATATTGAACTGCTTCCGCAACGTGCTGGGCTTGCAAACGATCATCGCCTGCTAAGTCTGCGATCGTTCTTGCCACTTTGAGAATGCGATCGCTGGCTCTAACAGATAACCCTAACCGCCGAATTGCGTTTTCTAACAGCGATCGAGTGGAATCGTCTAGCTGACACCATCGCCGCAAATGAGCGCTTTGCATTTCGGCGTTACAGCGCAACGATGCTTCTTTGAATCGAATAGCGGCTCGATCGCGGGCTTGTTGAACCCTCACCCGAACCGTTGCCGAATCTTCTCCAGTGGGCTGCTGGGTGATTTCTTCCGGCTTCAATCGGTTGACTCCCACCTGCAAATCGATTCTATCCATCAAAGGACCTGAGAGCCTTGACCAGTATTGCTCTCGCGCTCTGGGTGAACAAGTACAAGGCTGAACTGTATCCGCATAAAATCCACACGGGCAAGGATTCGTACTAGCAACTAAGGTAAACTGCGCTGGAAACGAAACCGATTGACGCGTTCTAGAAATGGTCACATATCCATCTTCTA
>DATJEM010000313.1:0-5044 GCA_035496615.1 Leptolyngbya sp. | reverse complement strand
CTACCTGCTGTTTCAGCCCAAATTTGCCACGATCGCAGATATTTCCGCCTCGATCAAGGGCTTGTTTTACGTTGGGTACTTGCCGAGTTTCTGGATTCGACTGCGATCGGTGGGGCAAGTTGAAGCGAGTAATCTGCCGCTAGAGGGCTTCTGGTTGACTTCCTGGAACGGATTAAATGCTCTGCCGCAAGGACTCACCCACACGCTGCTGGCGTTCGTTTGTATGTGGGCAGCCGACATCGGGGCGTATACGGTGGGTCGATGGATTGGACGAACTCGCCTATCGGATATCAGCCCTAAAAAGACGGTTGAAGGGGCAGTGTTCGGAGTTTCGGCAAGTGTGGCTGTTGCAGTTGTCGGCTCGTGGTCTCTCAACTGGTCAGGATGGCCCATTACCGGAGTCTCGTTCGGTTTATTAATCGGGATTGCCAGTTTGCTGGGAGACCTGACCGAATCCATGATGAAACGAGATGCAGGCGTGAAAGATTCGGGACAACTGATTCCTGGACATGGCGGCATTCTCGATCGAGCCGACAGCTATGTCTTCACTGCGCCATTGGTGTACTACTTTGTAACTCTAGTTCTGCCGTTGCTTCCTCATGTTTAGGCAGGGCTTTTTATGGGAGGCGGGAAAACTTCTTAGATAAGTTATTTGCCAGTTTGCACATGAAAAACGTTGCACATGAAAAACGTTGCACATGACTGACTCATTGACTGCGGCAGAGAGCGCATACGCACAACACAATAGGGGGTAAAAGATCGATCGCATTTGCAGCTTGATTTGGGAATTGATTTGGGATAAGACAAAAGAAAACAAGAGTCCGGTTCACCTTTCAGCGTTCCACACTCTTGCTGCTATCCTTTGGGACACTTGATGGAATCTGGGCAGAAGCGATCGATGCGCCAGAATTCCGAATCACGATAAATTACGATCGCCCAATCAGACAAAACTGCGCGATCGAACTGGTTTAAACGCGGGTGCTAGATTTTGACCTTCTTCACCTTGAGACTCTTGAGGTATTCATTCGGATTGGCAGGATCGAATGTAACACCATCAAAGAATTTCTCAACCCCACGCGAGGTTTCTTTCGGAATGTCAGCCTCTGGGACTCCCGCTTCTTTCGCTGCTTCTTTCCACAGATCCTCACGATTCGTCTTATCTACCAAAGCTTTCGTGTCGGTATCTTCTGGCATCATTCCCCAGCGAATGTTCTCCGTCAAGAACCAAGTATCGTGGCTCTTGTAGGGATAGGAAACGCTGCCCTTGCTATCTTTCCAGAAGAGCGGACCCATCTTCGGATCGTTGATGGTCGGCTGACCATCGCCCATCACGTACTCACCCGCAAGTGGTGGTTCTAGAATGTTCGCTGCCACATTGAGGTACTGCCGTCCGCTGAGGATTTGCGCCAGTTCTTTGCGGTTTTCGGGTTTGGCAGCCCATTGCTGCGCCTCCATCAGTGCTTTCAGAATGGCTTTCGCTGCTTTCGGGTGCTTGTCTACCCAGTCGCTCCGCATCGCAAAATATTCTTCAGGATGATCCTGCCAAATTTGCGACGTGAGCGCCGCCATGTAGCCAATCTTGTCTGCCAAAATCCGGTAGGGCCAGGGATCGCCCGTGCTGAATCCGTCCATCGTGCCCGTTTTCATGTTTGCAACGGTCTGAGCGGGGGGAACTACGATCAGTTTGACATCTGTATCTGGATTGACTCCACCCGCCCCCAGCCAGTAGCGAATCCACAGATCTTGGTTGGCGTTCGGGAAGGTGTAAGCGGCAGTGAACGGTGTCCCTTTTTTGTTCAGTTCTTCAAGATAAGCTTTTGCCTTGGAGACATCAAGATTGAGATTTTTGCCGAGGTGCTTGTCCGCGATCGCAATCCCGTTTCCTTGCGTCGAGGTTTGCATCATCACATACATCGGAATCTTGCGGTTGTCGGTGATGCTGCCATCCGAAATCATGTAGGGCATCGGCATTTGAAACTGTGCGCCATCGATCCCGCCGCCTGCTGAACCAATGACGATGTTGTCGCGCAAAGACCCCCATGAAGACTGCTTCAGCACCTTCACATCAGTCATGCCATAGTTCTTGAACATATTCTTGGCATCAGCAATCACGAAAGGCACAGCTTCAAAGATGGCGATGTAGCCAAGACTGGCAGTTGTGACTTCCGGGGTTTCAGCCGTTCCAGAGTTGACCGCAGGCACAGCACCGGGCGAAGAGGGGGCTGCCGCATTGTCTGAGGGAGGATTGCCAACGCAACCTTTGAGCGCGATCGCGCCGAGTCCGGTTGCGCCTGCGGTGTACAAGAATCGACGGCGAGAAAACTGACTCATAACTGTATATCTCCTAACAGGTGAAACCGCTATTTTTTGACATGAGAAGCTATCAGGAGTTGATCCCAAAGTGACAGCTTTTGACCAGTGAAGCTGAATAGAAAATGAATTGAAATTCAAATACAAATCAGCGATCAGGAAGGCAAAATCTTTCTAGTAGCCTGAATTTTTTAGCAGCAAATAGATAGGAATTGCGCTCGACTGATTGGTTCAATTTGTATTTAGAACTTCAATAAAGTTAGGTAAACCTTGAAAAAATCGGAAGATTCTTCATTTGATGAGAATTAGTTTATAGCCTTTTATGGTCATCTTGATCAGGTTAAGAATAAGACAATGAGAGTAATATCAAATGCAATCTATAAGTTTTCAGTTTAATTCGGGACTAGCCAATGATTCAGATCAATGTTCTGATTTGAACGGATTGATGGTTAAGATTGACTAGGCATTATCCCGATCGTGCAAATGCCTGAAACCTCAATATGGCGATCGTGTTAAACAAAAAAATCCATTAACTTCATCCGTTCATGCGAATTGTTCTGACTCTATTTCAGTTACAAACTCTCATCTTTTCGTAATTCTAGGAGGTTGGATTTCGATCGACATCTGAATCGCGCTGAAAGTTTCAGACTTTTTGCAAGCTTTGAGATTGAATGAGATTGATTGAATGAGATTGAATGAGATTGCACCGATCTTCAAACAGTCGCGCCAAACCATTGAGCGCTACACTCTGAGAATGTTTTTTGAAACGGCAAGATAGTATTGTCGCTCTTCAAAGCCATTCAATCCGCCATTCACGGTTTGCGATACTTTCTCAATATCATCACGATCGGCATATTCATTAATCCGATTTTTAGACCAAAACCACCCTGCACTAAAGCAGGCTAAATCGTAGTCTGCCAGTCGCGTGGGGGCTTGAATCAAATCGATGCCCAGTGCCTGTCCGCAAGTTTGATAGTTCGATCGACCTGTAATTTGAATCAGTCCTCGACCTTTGAAGCGGCGACCGTCTCCCGCCTGGGTGTTGCCTAAATCAGTTCTGCCTTCAAGATAATCACCCGGATCGATTTCTTCGAGATAGTTGAAAGAACCCGATTCATGGATCAGTTGCGCCAAAAAATGAGCCTGACGCAACGGAGTATTGATTTCATTCTCTGCCAGTGTCAGAAGCAGATGGGGAAAGAGGGCGGCGACTTGAGCCGCATCAGCATAGGGCGCAATTTTCAACAGTCGATCGATATCAAGCTCCGGTAAAGGGGTTGGCGGAAAAATTCCACTATAAGGATCTTGAGTCGTTCGAGTCTGCATGGCTAAGAGCGATCGCAGTGTCGTGTCGATCGCTTGATCTTGGGTCTGAAAATCATCACTCTGAATGTTCAGAATTAGCTGTCTGAGGCGATTGACCGTCTTAACTCGTGCTACACTGACGGACTCATTCGGAAAGCTACCTTGATAAGGAGCGCGATCGCTTGGACGTGCTGGAAGATTGCTCAATTGCCGCAATAAAGTATCTGCCTGAACGTCTTTTGGCTGAAGCTCATTGCCTGTCGAACTGAGCAAAATCTGCTGTAAGCGATCGGCAGCCTGCTTTCTCCAAATCGTGAGTTGCAACCGTGATGTCATGATGAGAATTTCCTCAGTAGAGCGGAACGATAAGGTTCACCCAGTTGGCAAAGCTTTTGATTCACTCAGGTTAGACAGCAATTTCGCGGAAGTAACTGCGTCATTTTGGGCATTCCTGCCCTGGTTAAGAAACGCCGCCGTATTCTCAGGAATAGAGCAATCTCACCGATTGGTTTACCTACTCGTTTGTTTACCTACTCGCTTGTTTACCTACTTGTCCAACAGAACCTGAACTTTCGGATGATTTCGGGATTGCTGAAACCTGGTTACATAAGTTAAGTTGATTCTCATAAATAACTCTGTGATATGGAAACGAAAAAACGCTCGAAATTAATTCAGTTTCTCAAAGACGAATTGGCGCTGCCAGCTTCGGCGATCGAGCTTGCACTGAAGCACAGCCAGCCCGGAATCGCGCCGCTGCATATGATTCTCTGGCAGTATGGCTTGGTGACAATCAGCCAGCTTGATCAAATTTTCGACTGGTTAGAGCAAGCATAATCAGCCGTTTTGGTACAGTCTGCCGTTGCGAATTTGTACAACCGGATGATTCGCTAACCGAATCAGATTTTCATCGTGGGTTGTGACAATGACTGTAATGCCAATCTGGTTTAGTTTTTTGAGAATTTTAACCACCTGCCAAGAGTTGTCGGGATCGAGGTTTCCGGTTGGCTCATCGGCTAAAACGATCGGAGGCGTTCCGACGATCGCCCGCGCAATACTGACGCGCTGCTGTTCTCCCCCAGACAACTCCTCTGGAAAACAATCCGCTTTGTGAACCAAGCCCACCATTTTGAGTGCAGGCTGTAAGCGACGTTGAATCTCAGGGCGAGAATACCCTTGTGCCCACAGCACAAATGAAACATTCTCGGCAACCGTGCGGCGCGGAATGAGTTTGTAATCTTGAAACACGACTCCAATCCGTCGTCGCAAAAATGCAAGCTGATTTCCGCGAAGTCGGGCTGGATTTTCTCGATCGACCCAAACTTCGCCTTCAGAAGGCAGTTCTGCGCCATAAAGTAATTTTAGAAAGGTTGATTTTCCCGAACCGGACGGTCCTGTCACGAACAAAAAATCGCCTTTTTTGATCTCGATC
>DATJEM010000312.1:0-3629 GCA_035496615.1 Leptolyngbya sp. | reverse complement strand
ATCTGAAACTTCCATCGCTTCTTCTTGATCGTGGGTGACAAAAACCGTTGTGACATGAACTTCATCATGCAATCGTCGCAGCCAAGCGCGTAGATCTTTTCGCACCTTCGCATCAAGTGCCCCAAACGGTTCATCCAGCAGTAACACTTTTGGTTCGACAGCTAACGCTCTTGCCAGTGCGATTCGCTGCCGTTGTCCACCCGAAAGCTGAGAGGGATAGCGATCGCCTAACCCTGCTAGTTGCACCAAATCTAAGAGTTCTTCGACCCGCTTTTTTACTTTGTCCGACGGCATCTTGCGGATTTCCATGCCGAATGCAATATTCTTTCTGACGGTAAGATGCTTAAACAGTGCGTAATGCTGAAACACAAAGCCGATATTGCGATCTTGGACACTGCGATCGGTGGCATCTTCTCCCGTGAGCAAAATTCGCCCTGAATCCGGACTTTCTAAGCCTGCGATCAAGCGCAGCAGCGTTGATTTTCCTGAGCCGGACGGACCCAACAGCGCCACCAGCGATCCGCTTTTAATTTCTAAATCAACACGATCGACCGCCTGAAAACTGGCAAAGCGCTTAGAAACGTCTTGTACTACGATACCCACAGCAATGACCTCAAAGAAGTCCGGTTTCCCGACGAGTTTACTGTAGTTTTATAACATAAAGCCGAGAGGATTTGCCAAAATGTCGTCAAAAAAGGCATCCCGTCAGAGATGCCCTTCGCAAGGTTCAACCATGATTTTGATGAACGTTCTGATTTGCCGATTCTGAGTGCGACGCAGATAGGGTGGGGTGCGGCGGGGAGGGCGTGAGTGCCCCATTCAATTCGCGATCGTCCAATCCGCGATTGTCGCTGCCGCTGTTGACCTGACGCATGAGGCTTGCCATCTCGATCGCGCTCATGGCGTATTCCCAGCCTAGATTGCTCTTGATTCCGGCGCGTTCTAACGCCTGCTGCATATTATCAGTCGTCAGCACTCCGAAAATAACGGGGACTCCGGTTTGAAATCCTGCCGCAGCGATGCCTTTCGCCACTTCGGACGAGACATGATCAAAGTGCGGCGTTTGCCCCTTAATCACTGCACCTAGACAGATGATTGCATCATACCGCCCGGACAGCGCCAACTGTCGCGCCATCATCGGCAACTCAAATGCACCCGGAACCCAAGCATAATCAACTTGATTTCCCTGAGGGTCAGCGTTGATGCCGTGTCGCTTCAGGCAATCTTGACAGGCTTCGAGTAACCGCGTGGTGACTAAATCGTTAAATCGACCGACGACGATCGCGAACCGGAATGAATCAGTGTGAGAGAATGAGCCTTCAAATATAGTCATTGTTTCAGTCTAAATACCAACACTGCACAGCTACTTGCTTGTTTCAGCAGATTGTCCTGCCTGAGCCTCAGAAATTTCTCTCTAAGGATTCACTTAAACCTAGCTTGACAATTTGACTTTAGATCGGGTGGATTGCTTGATCTGGTTGAAAATTTGCCTTAAGTCCGTAAAACGTTAGGGCTTCTTCTACGGAATCGCTGTAATCGCACGAAGCATATCCGGACGAACTCAAAAGCCAGGAACAAACTAAAAAACTAGGGACGAACTCCAAGTTCCTCCCTAGTATAAGCAAGGTTTAGACCACAAACACAACTTAGATCACGAGATAATTCAAAACGCCCACAGTAATCACTAAAATAAACCAGATACCTGAGCCAAGATAAAGCAATCTCTTAGAAGTGTCCCAATTTTGGGGGGAAGCGTAAGCCACCGGAACGCCCACCACCATCACAAACGAAAATAGTACCAGTGCCAACAACGCCAGTTGGAAAATAAAGGTCATGGTTCTCTCCCTAAAACAGCATTTTTGAGTGTCTCAATCGTCTTTCAATCATTGAGACGCGATCGAAGTCCCAAATAGTACGTTATCAGAAAAGGCGAACGCGATTCTATGCCCCATATCAATTCAGAGCAATTGGCGCAATCACTCATGTCGTCTCCCGTCCGAACGCTGCGATCGGATGCGACGATCGCCGAAGCTCAAGCGGTTTTGCTGCGCTATGGGCATTCGGGCTTGCCGATCGTGCAGGACGATCGATTGGTTGGGATCATTTCGCGTCGAGATATCGAAATTGCGGCACATCATGGGCTGAAGACCACTCCGGTTGAAAAAGTGATGGCAACCCAAGTCAGAACGATCGCGCCTTCTACGCCAATTTCAGAAGTTCGATCGCTGATGGGAACGTATGATATTGGGCGGCTTCCGGTGATGGAAAATGGGCGACTGGTTGGCATTGTGACGCGCACTGATTTATTGCGGCTGCAATCTGGGCGAGAATCGTTGCAGTTGAAGCGATTTGCTGTCCCGTTTCAGAACATTTTTGCGATCGCGGCTGAAGCAGCAGCCGATCGAGGGTGGCATCTTTATTTAGTCGGTGGAGCGGTCAGGGATTTACTTCTAGCTGATCCGAATGCCGAAGTCAGCTTGAGTGATATTGATTTTGTTGTCGATGGGTTTCATCAGACCGCGGAAGTTGGGGCGGGGGTGGAGTTAGCGAAATTATTACAGTCGCTCTATCCACAGGCGCGGCTTGAGATTCACGGCAAGTTTCAAACGGCAGCTTTGCTTTGGCACAACGATCCAGAATTGGCTTCCCTCTGGATTGATATCGCCACGGCACGAACCGAGTTTTATCCCTATCCGGCGGCAAATCCGGAAGTGGAGGCAAGCTCGATTCGACAGGATTTGTATCGCCGTGATTTTACGGTGAATGCGCTGGCGTTGAGATTGACTGAGCCTCGATCGAATGAACTGCTAGATTTTTTTGGTGGTCTCTTGGATTTGCGATCGCGCTTGATTCGGGTGTTACACGCGAATAGTTTTATTGAAGATCCAACTCGAATTTACCGAGCGGTACGGTTCGCGGTGCGGTTGGGATTTGAAATCGAGCCTCAGACCGAAAGTTATATCCGCCATGCGATCGCGAGCGGGGTTTATCAATTACACAAACGCGAAGCGCCGAGTAAGGGGCGATCGGTTCCCGCGCTGCAAAGTCGGCTGCGATCGGAACTAAAATACATTTTGCAAGCGCCCTACTGGAAAGCTGCGATCCGCAAATTAGCCGATCTTGATGCGTTGACTTGCATCCATCCTGCGTTGAGGCTCGATCGAGAACTTTGGCGGCAGTTGCAATGGGCAGATCGGTTCGGGCAGCTTGTGGCAATTCCGCATTGGCAACTGTTATTAGAGGTGCTGATTGCGAAGACTGACGATCGTGCAGCCGTGGCAAAAACGCTGCAACTTCCCAATGACTCGATCGAGCGGTTAACCCATCTGTCTGAAATTGAAGAAGCTCTAATGCAGCAATTACCGCTTTGCGAAAAACCGAGTCAAACGGTGCAATTGCTGAAAGGTTTTGATTCTGACACCTTGGGATTAGTTGCAGCGCGAGGATCGAAATTGTTGCGTCGATCGATTTGGCAGTATTTAAAAGTGTGGTCGCAAATTAAGCCGCCGATCGATGGTTCAGATCTAAAAGCGCTCGGATACAAGCCGGGTAGGCAATTTAAGCAGATGCTTGACGAGCTTTACGCCGCAACTTTGGATCAAAAGATTGGCGATCGCACTGATGCCGAA
>DATJEM010000311.1:0-5039 GCA_035496615.1 Leptolyngbya sp. | reverse complement strand
AGGTTGAGCGTGTCCTTCTCGTGCTACCCGATATTGCAACTGCTGATCGCGCTGTTCGTAATGTTGCTCAACAATATTGATCAACTGGAAATAAAGCGCAAAGGCACGAGCGGCTCGAATGGCTTCATTCAGGTCGAGCTTTTCTACCACTTGCAGCACTTCTGACCCAGTAAACGTCGTTGCCTGACCCTCTGGAGAACACATTTGCCTCAGTTGATTGAGCAGATCGACTAGTTCTTGCCCACACTCCTGACGCAGCACGGTTTCCCAGAGATCTTCAACAATTCTGAGCCGATGACGCAAGAACAGATCGGACATCATCGTAGTGACATCATCGGAAGTCGCAGCGCTGATACTGGCGAAAGATTCGTCGGGAGAAGGGCGGGTCGAACTCATACTACGATTCCAAAGAGGTTCAACAATTTTAGGGGAGGATCAGACCGAATTAGAGCGATCGCTAGGAATTCTGCGGAAAGTCGAGCCGGGGCAGTCGATCGCCGCGAAATAATTCTTCGCTCATGGTGCCGAGATCTTGGAGGGTGTGCGCGATCGCAGTGCCTCCCAAAACCACGATCAAAACAGGAGCCGTTGCTAAACTTAAAGCGATGTCCGGATCAAGAAAGCCTAAAATACGATCGGAATTCGGATTCATTGTATGTTTCAACGTAGGGTGAACCAGTGTCCAGCGTAACAGTCTGAATCGCGCCTTTGTGCCCTATATTCTGAGTTGCGATCAACAGTCTGCGAAAAAATTGCATCAAAGGAACAGTTTGTGCTTACCATAACTAAGAAAACAGTCTACCAAACTTGAGCATTTGCGCTTAAATACAGGCTGAGAGAACAGGAAACAGAAAGCGTCCCTGTTTTTTCAGGGGGTTAGAGTTAAACACAGTACAGGGAAGCAAAACTTGGATGGGGAATCGATCGCCGTATACGCTCTCTTCGTCGCCACAAGCTGTGGGATCTCCGTTGCCACTGTTGCCGTGGCTCTATCGAGTGATCGGCATTCCTCAGATTCATCTGCAAGTCCGACTGCGCGGCAATAATTTCTATATCTTAGCGGAAGGGCGCAACTGTCCGGATCGCTCGCTGATGTTTGAACATCTCGTGCGGGCGCTGTCCAAAACCTCGATCGAAACGCTTTTGCCGCCAAGCCAGCCAAAAATTTATCAAGTCATTCTCTACGGTCGTCGAGCGGGAGAATCGCGCCCCCAATGGGCAAAAGTGATTCACCTCGCCCAGATCGATCGCTACCTCGAAAGCCTCGAAAAAGACGCTCAGCCCGAAACGGCGGTTGCCATTGAGCTTGCAAATCTAGGCATGGCAAGACGAGGCAGACCAGACGCGATCGCTCGATATCTGAGCGAAGCACTCAGTGCGTTAGGGGTGGCAGTTCGTGCCAGCGTCAAATCGGCGGCACTGTCCGAAGAAGCTGGACTGCCCCAAACCGCAAACTTGGCTTCGGTTTTTAGCAGCACTGCTTCTCTGACTCCACAGGCATTGTTGAATCGATTGTGGGTCGTGTGCGAATCGGCTTACAGCCCAGATACGTCGATGCTGAGTGAAACGATCGCCCAAAAACTGCGCGATTTGGAACTCGATGGCTTTCGCGATGCGATCGTCTTTAGCCGCGTTCGGGGTGAGACTGAGCCAGAATGGGTGCTGCGAGTTGATTTGACTCCTCCCCAGGAAATGCTGAAAGACTGGGCACGATGGGGCGATATTGAGGCTCTGACCCGATTAATGAATGCCGCGGTGCGGGATCAAGGAGTCGAAATTTCGGCAACGCTGATGGAGATCACCCTCCACATTACGGCTCAACGAGAAACGGCTCCAGAGAAAGAGCGCGTCCTTGCGGCGATCGCGCCCCTAATCGACACGATCGCGCCCCAGGGAATTCACGCGATCGCGGTTTACGGCTTGAGCGGCACACCGAACCCGATGCCGCATTTATCGATTCCGGCGGCTCCAATTTGGGTGCAATGGATGGATTTGCCCGCCGCAGAACATCCTGCCCTCGCCGAATCAACTCGCCAACTCGCAAAACAAGCGGATTTGAGCGCGATCGCGTTTCTTTTGACTCGACAGTTAAATCCAAATCTCGATACTCAACTGGCAACGGGCGGAATTCAGCTTCAGGTGCGGCAAAAAGGCGATTTGCTCCACATCATGACCGATGCTCCGGTGTGTCCTTCCCAAAGTCAGGTGGGCGCGAAAGTTGCGAAATATATTCGATCGTTGGAGTTATCCAGTATTCAAGGGGTGCGGGTCTATGGGCGACGATCAGGACAAAAGCGCCCCCTGTGGAGCTACGGCGTTGATTTTGCGCTGCGCGATCGATTGATTCCAGAAGCGACTCCAGAGTTTGCGGCATCAGATGCGTATGTCGGAGATCTGTTAACGAAAGAACCCGGCTCGCTGACCGTTCCAGAACTCGACGAAACAGAACCGACCCTTTGGGATCAAATTGTTGAAGCGATTCAAGGGGGACTTGCCCGCACTCGGATTTTTACGATCGCGTCTGAAACCGCCCCGAATACTGCCCGTGCGGCTCAATCCGCCGTTCCGAGCGAAGCCAAAGCTGCGATCGTTTGGGCAGTGTTAGGAATTTTGCTGACCGTTCAAACTGACTGGCTTTTGGGGCAATTTGTCAAACCGTTGATTGCCGCAAAACCAGCGCCGACACCCGCGCTGATTCCACCCGAGCAAATGACTTTACCGCAACTGTCACTCCAAAAGACAGCAGGCTTTAACGCGATCGGGTCAGGCTTTACCGAAGCGGGACAAACTCTGATCTCGCCCGAATCCGGCTCGACCGCGCTGCTTTCTTCGCCGTTGAAACCGAAAGCGACGATCGACACTGCTCGATCGCCCTATCCCACGTTTAACGCGCCGCAGGTGGATGAAAAATTTGTGCTATATCGCCAGTACGTCGCTCAGTATGGCGCACCGGATGTACTCATTGTCGGCAGTTCGAGAGCGATGCGCGGTATTGATCCCGTCGTTTTAGAACAAGCTTTGGCAACCCAGGGCTATCCTGGAATGCGCGTGTTTAATTTTGGCATCAATGGCGCGACGGTTCAGGTGGCGGATGTGATTGTGCGGCGATTGTTAGCATCCGAAAAGCAGCCAAAGATGATTTTGTTTGCCGATGGATTACGAGCGTTTAACAGCGGACGACCCGATGCTACTTTTGACGCGATCGCGTCTTCTCCCGGTTTTCGTAGGCTACCCGAAATTTCTGCCGAATCCGCCCCAAATCCGACTCAAGCATTCACCAAGCCGCTAGAAACGATCGCTCGAACCAATACCACGGTGTCCGATGGCTATCAAGGCTTCAACGATCAGCTTCTTCAGCAAGTCGGGCAGTTATCGACCGTTTGGCACGATCGCAGTAAGTTGCAAACGTTATTCAAGCGCGGATTGGCGCTAGGCTTTACGCCGATCGATACTGCTGAAGCCGATGGAGAATCTACGATCGCGCAAGACGGGCAAGGGTTGATTGATATCAATGGATTCTTGCCGATTTCTAATCGATTTAATCCAGTTACCTACTATCAGAAATACTCTAGGGTGGCGGGGGACAGCGATGCGGACTATGCAAATTTCAACTTAGAAGGCGTACAAGATCAGGCATTGCGATCGCTGGCTCAGTATGCAAAATCGCAAGAAATCCCGCTGGTTATCGTGAATCTACCCTTAACCCAGAACTATTTGGATGCTTATCGGCGCGATCGTGAACAAGAGTTTCAACAATATCTGATGCGACTTTCCGGAGAACTCGGTTTCACCTATCGCGATCTACTAGAGAACTGGAAAGATACGCCCGACTTTTTCTCAGACCCCAGCCACATCAATCGTTATGGGGCGTATGCAGTTTCCACTCATCTCGCGAAAGATCCGCTGATTCCCTGGAGAAAGCGCTAACTTCGACCGGTGCAGGATAAACCATCCACGATCGCGGAAGGCGTGTAGCAAGAGCCGTTCCATTCGGCATCGCTGCCCAATTCAACCAAATTTTTCAGCGCCGTGTAAACGCTACCTGCAACCATTGTGTCTTTGACTCTTCCGACAATTTGACCTTTTTCGATCCGATAGCCCAGATCCACATTGACCGAGAATTCGCCCGAAATTCCAGCCCCGCCACCGAGCATTTGATCCACAATCAAGCCTTGATCGATCGACGCTATCAGTTCCTCCAGCGATTTTTTTCCCGGTTCCACCAGCAAGTTAAACAATCCGGGGGTGGGATAGCTCCCTAAACCTGAGCGAAATCCATTCCCCGTCGTGCCGCTACCCAATAATTTTCCCGTGGTGCGATCGGCGTAAAACAGTTTCAATTCACCGCGATCGATAAATGTGATCAATCGCGTCGGTGTCCCTTCATCATCAAAGGGACAGCTAAATGGACCTGAGATCGGCTGTTGGGACAGGGTGATTGCTTCTGAAGTCACAAGATGTCCGAGTCGATCGCTCCACGGAGACGCGCCTTCAATCACCTGCTTTCCGTTCAGTGCCGATTGCACCGTTCCCCAAAGCATATCAACGGCTTTCGAGGTAAATAAAATCGGAACGCGCCCGATCGGAGACGCAGCGTTTTCTTTTGCCCAATCTAAACGCTGTAAAACTTGCTGCGCGATCGCCGTTGGATCTAATCGATCGCGTTCTGTTTGCCCATCCGCAACATTCAAAAAGTCGTCGCCGCGGATCCATTCCACTTCAAGAAATCCGCTCAACGTTGTATCCATGTAGCCGCAGTCCAGACCGTTTGAATTGATTAAGCGCGTGGTCTCCGCTTCACAATCCCATCCGCCAGAACTGAGAACATCCGGATAGCGATCACGCACCAGTTCGATCGCGGTTTTGCCCCATTCGACCAACTGTTCGACGCTGACCGATCGCCCAACATCTGAGTAAGACAAGTTTGAAGCGGGAGCGAGTTCGATATCTTCTGGCTCCGTAAGCTGGCTAATTGAGATCGCCCGATCAATCAAATCCTGTGGCTCAACGGCTCCATACGCCACTGCCAAACCAGGCTG
>DATJEM010000310.1:0-4703 GCA_035496615.1 Leptolyngbya sp. | reverse complement strand
TACCGGGATCAGCATCGATCGCGCTGGGATTTGGCTGGTACTTACCGGATGGACAAACGAAACCTGTATTTCATAGTGGCATTGACCTTTTAGCGAATGTCGGAACTCCGGTCAAAACGATCGGTGATGGCACCGTTGCCTTTGCTGGAAATCAAGCCGCATATGGCAATCTAGTGGTGATTAACCATCAGCAAGGCTATCAAACTCGCTATGCTCAACTGGCAACGATCACGGTCAAGGTGGGACAGACGGTAAAGCAAGGCACCACGATCGGCACGGTTGGACAAACGGGAACCCCCACAACCGCACAGCCACATTTGCATTTTGAAGTGCGATCGAACTCTAAGCTGGGTTGGGTGGCACAAGATCCGATTTCTTTTATCCGCAAGTAAATCGGAACCTTACTATGGCAGGCAAAGTTTTTCTCGTCGGATCAGGTCCCGGCGACATTGGCAACTTGACGATGCGAGCGTATCAACTGCTCACTCAAGCAGAAGTGCTAGTATATGATGCGCTGGTCGATTCACAGTTTTTGGAACTCGCGGCGGAAACCTGCCTAAAGCTAAATGTCGGCAAACGCGGCGGACAGCCCAGCATGAAGCAAGGGGAGATCGATCGGTTACTGGTCGAACAGTGTGAACAAGGCAAACAAGTGATCCGGCTAAAAAGCGGCGATCCGTTTATCTTTGGGCGAACGACTTCGGAAATTCAGGCGCTCAAATCGGCGGGATGCGCTTATGAAGTGGTTCCCGGACTTTCTTCAGCGTTGGCGGCTCCCTTATTTGCCAACATTCCTTTGACTGATCCGGTGCTGAGTCGCGGCTTTGCTGTCTTCACTGCACACGAACCAGAGCGGCTCAACTGGCAAGCACTCGCCCAACTCGATACGCTAGTGATTCTAATGGGAGGGAAACATTTGCCACTGATTGTCGAACAGCTACATCATCAGGGAAAATCAGATCAGACCCCGATCGCGATCGTTCGCTGGGCAGGTCATCCCGAACAGGAAATTTGGAGCAGTACGCTGGCAGAGATTTTGTCAACCGTGACACCCCAAAGACTATCGCCCTGCGTCATTGTGATTGGGGAAGTTGTTAGACTTCGATCGTTCTTATGAATTTGCCTTTGTTTGGAAAAACGGTGGTTGTTACTCGTGCCGCGGGGCAGTCGAGTCAGTTTTCTCACTCGCTGCAAAATTACGGCGCGAAAGTGATCGAGATGCCGACGATCGAGATTGTGCCGCCATCGAGTTGGGCAGAGTTGGATCGCGCGATCGCCACTCTGAACGATTTCGATTGGCTGATTTTGACCTCGACCAATGCCGTAGATTATTTCTTCGAGCGGCTCGGTTCTCAGCTTCAAGATGTGCGAGGACTGGCGGCAATGAAAATTGCTGTAGTGGGAGAAAAGACGGCGCAGCGATTGAGACAGCGGGGATTGCAGCCCGATTTTATTCCGCCCGAATTTGTCGCGGATGCGATGGTGGTGAATTTTCCGGAGTCGGTGGCAGGCAAAAAGATTTTGTTTCCACGAGTTGAGACAGGCGGGCGCGATGTCTTGGTGCGAGCGTTTAGCGATCGTGGTGCAGTTGTCACCGAAGTTGCGGCGTATCAATCGACTTGCCCGAAGCTGCCGGATGCCAAATCGATCTCTGTGATCCAAGATCGCGCCGTCAATTTGATTACCTTTGCGAGTTCTAAAACCGTGAAGCATTTTTGTGAGTTGATGCAGCAAGCGATCGGAGAAGATTGGAATGAGTCTTTAGAGAAAGTTCGGTTTGCGTCGATCGGACCTCAAACTTCTAGAACCTGTCGCGCTTTGCTCGGACGAGTGGAAATCGAAGCGGCAGAATTTACCTTAGATGGATTGATCAAAGCGATCGTCGTTCAGTCGAACACTCTAAAATGAGTTGGGATATGCTAAGTAAAAAAGTACTACTCGATTCATGACTGTTTCTCCTGATCAACCTGATCCGACTTATGGAGTTCCCGATCGCCTAATCAAGCATTCGGTTCGCTATGCCGACCATCGCGCTGTCAATCGCCAGCATCTTACGCCAATGATGCGGCACTATGCAGATCTCAAAGACCAATATCCTCACGCGATTTTGGTGTATCGAGTCGGAGATTTTTATGAAACTTTTTTTCAAGATGCGCTGATTATTTCTCGTGAATTAGAGATCGTTTTAACTTCAAAAGATGGCGGCAAGGAAGTCGGGCGCGTCCCACTATCGGGCATTCCGCATCATGCCCTCGATCGCTATTCGGCGCAACTCGTTGAAAAAGGATACGCGATCGCAGTGTGTGATCAAGTCGAAGATCCGGCTGAAGCACAAGGATTAGTCCGGCGAGAAATTACCCGCGTGATTACTCCGGGAACCCTCCTCGAAGAAGGAATGTTGAATGCGAAGCGCAATAACTTTTTAGCCGCAATTGTAATTGCTGGAAACCATTGGGGCTTGTCCTCCGCTGACATTTCAACCGGAGAATTTGTCACCACACAATCCACCGGAATTGATCAGCTTGCCAACGAAATTGCGCGATTACAGCCTGCCGAAGTTTTGATTCCGACAAATGCACCCGATTTGGGCGGGTTGTTGCGACCGGGAGAACGCTCTCCCCATATTCCCGCTGGTTTACCGACGCAATTTTGCTATACCTTGCGATCGCAGACTCCCTTTTCTCAAGCCGAAGCGCGTCAACGATTGCTCGAACGATTCAAAGTACGATCGCTTGAAGGCATGGGCTGTGAACATTTGCCGTTGGCGGTTCGAGCCGCGGGCGGACTGTTGGAATACATCGAATCCACTTCAGAACGCAATGTGGTTGATACCACGAAGTCAAAGCTTGCTGAGCCGACTCAAGTTCCGCTGCAATCGATTTGCACCTACACCATCACAGAGTATCTCACGCTCGATCCACAGACGCGACGGAACTTAGAGATTACCCAAACCGTTCGCGATGGCACCTTTCATGGATCATTGTTGTGGGCGCTCGATCGAACCGAAACCCCGATGGGGAGCCGCGCCCTCAGACGTTGGCTCTTGCAGCCGTTGTTAGAGATTGCTGCGATCCAAGCCCGACACGACACTGTTCAGGAACTGGTAGAAGATGGCGTGCTGCGCGAAGATCTCAAACATCTATTGCACCAAATTTATGACTTAGAACGGCTTGCAGGTCGCGCCGGATCGGGCACGGCAACCCCACGCGATTTAGTCAATCTAGCGGAATCATTGAGCAAACTACCGGAACTGGCGCGATTGGTTGCCCATGCTAAATCTGCCTATTTACAAGCATTGCAGCAAGTTCCTTCGGTTCTAGAACAACTGGGTCAGAATCTTCTCGCGCATCTGGTTGAACGTCCGCCAATTTCAGTCAAAGAGGGTGGATTGATTCGTCCAAATGTGGTGCCGCAATTGGAGGAGATGCGATCGCAAGCCGCAGCCGACGAAAAATGGTTAGCTGAACTGGAAAAAAACGAGCGCGATCGCACCGGAATTCAAACTCTCAAAGTCGGATACAACAAAGCTTTCGGCTATTTCATCAGCATTTCTCGCAGCAAAGCCAATCAATACCCAGAAGGCTACGAGCGCAAACAAACGCTCACCAACGAAGAACGTTTTACCAGCGATGAACTGAAGACGCGAGAAAACCGGATCATGAATGCTCGGCGAGAACTGAGCGAACTTGAATACGAAGTGTTTGTCGGGTTGCGATCGCAGGTTGGCGAACAAGCAGAACTGATTCGCAGAGTAGCGCACGCGATCGCTGCGGTCGATGTACTCACTGGATTTGCTGAACTCTCAGTGTTCAAAAATTTCTGTCGTCCTCAGCTTTCGATCGGGCGGGAAATCTCGATCGTCGAAGGTCGTCATCCAGTCGTCGAACAATCGATTCCGACTGGTTTCTTTGTCCCCAACTCGGCAGAACTCGGTTCACCTTCCCCAGATTTGATTGTCCTGACCGGACCCAATGCCAGCGGTAAAAGCTGCTATCTAAGACAGATTGGCTTAATTCAACTCTTAGCGCAAACCGGAAGCTTTGTTCCCGCGGAATCCGCCCAGTTGGGAGTCTGCGATCGCATCTTTACCCGCGTCGGTGCAGTCGATGATCTGGCAACTGGACAATCGACCTTCATGGTCGAGATGAACGAAACCGCTAACATTCTCAATCATGCAACGGATCGATCGCTCGTTCTACTCGATGAGATTGGGCGCGGCACGGCAACGTTTGATGGACTGTCGATCGCTTGGGCAGTTGCGGAACATCTCGCTACTCAAATTCGATCGCGCACCATTTTCGCCACGCACTACCACGAACTGAATGAACTGGCATCGATTTTGCCCAACGTCGCAAACTATCAAGTCACCGTGCGAGAAATGCCAGAGCAAATCATTTTTCTGCACAAAGTCCAACCCGGAGGAGCCGATCGCTCTTATGGCATCGAAGCGGGTCGGTTAGCAGGATTGCCGAGTTCGGTGATCGATCGAGCGCGTCAAGTCATGTCGCAAATCGAGAAACATAGCAAAATTGCGATCGGGCTGCGAAAAGGCAAGGTGAAGTCAGAACGATCGACCCCGATCGAACAGTTAGATATTTTTGGCTGAACATTCGCTCAGGTTCTCACTATTTAGGGCTGAAACCAAAGGTGTTGGAGAGAACGAACTTGAGCAATGATCTCAGTATCGCGATCGTGATGAATCA
>DATJEM010000309.1:0-3992 GCA_035496615.1 Leptolyngbya sp. | reverse complement strand
CTTTGAAGTATGGCTCTTCGCCCTGACGCTCTTTGTGAAAGAATCGACTCAATACCGCAGTTTCGCCTAAAACTAAGCCTGCATTTGCCGTGAAAACCATATCTGGAACGCCTTTTTCGGGAGTTACCAAATCGACGATCGCGTGTTCTTTGATCAAGTGATAGAGTCCTTGCCACTGTTCCACGGCGCGATCGCGCGAGGACTTGTGGATGTTGCCTTCCATCCACGGATTGATCACATAATCCACATCGTAATGGTCAGGCGCACACATGAGAATCCGAATCGAGGAGGTCATAGAAAAATCTGGATAAAGGGTAATCTAGGCAGCCTACCTAGTGAATGGGAGTTTGATCCGGAAAGTTGTATCGGTAAATACGGAAGCTTCCAGCACGTTCAAGCTCAGAGTCGTGCATCCAATCTATTTTAGAAAGATTTTAGAAAGATTTTAGAGAGAAAGAGGCGCGATCGAGCTTTTTAGCAGGGGTCAAGTCAGGCTTTGAAGAGATTACAGCCAGATTTTTGAACACTATTCTTAAACAATAAACCCTCAACAATAAAAACTCAACAATAAAAACCCAGTGGCGCGACACCCCTGGGCTGGTAGCTGTGAAAGTTGATACTCTCTAATGAAATGACTTATGAGCTAATCATCGCAGCCTGGTTGGAAATTCTCATCTGTGGATTTACGGGAATGCACCGGAAGTCACACCGAGCGATTTTAGAATTCGCGGTAGAAAATCAGTATTCATACGGGTTGCCTTCCCGGTCAATTTGAAGCTGCTGAAAAATCCTGCGGCAAATTGCGGAAAGGCAACTGATTGACTAAGTTGCTGACTGACTAAGTTGCTGACTGACTAAGCTGCGGTATGCAATTCCACAGTGGTCTTGATCTTGCCTGTCAGTAACCAATCATTCAGTTCAGCAGGAGCCTGAACGCGGCTCAACTCTTGGCGTAGCGTTTCTCCTTCCAGCACTTCTTTATTCAAAAGTGATTCGGAAAGTTCTTCGAGCAACGATCGATTCTGATTCAAAATCTCTAACGCCATGTGATGAGCATTATCAACGATCGCTTTGACTTCTCGATCGATTTCCTCGGTCACTTTGGCGCTAATCTGACGACGCGAAGAACCGTAACCTTCCATAAACTGCTGCTGCGTTTTCTCAAATGCAACCGGACCTAGTTCATCGCTCATCCCGTAGATGGTCACTGTCCGTTCTGCGAGATCGGTCGCTTTTTGAATGTCGTCGCTAGCTCCGGTGGAAACTTTGCCGAAGATCACTTCTTCCGCCGATCGACCACCCAGTAGCGTGGCAATCCGCCCGCGAATTTCATCTTCTGACATCAAGAATCGATCTTCTTCGGGAAGCTGTAGCGTATAGCCTAATGCACCGACTCCACGCGGCACGATCGAGATTTTTTCGACCTTACCCGCACCGTGCATTAATGCACCAATCAAAGCGTGTCCAACTTCATGATGAGCGACGATCTTTTTCTCGGTTTCATTCAAGACTCTCGATCGCTTCTCTAGTCCAGCGATCACCCGCTCGATCGCTTCGTTGAAATCTGCCATGACAACAGAATCCCGATTGTTGCGAGCCGCCAAAAGTGCCGCTTCATTCACCAAGTTGGCTAAATCTGCCCCTGCAAATCCGGGAGTTCGGACAGCAATTTTCGCTAGATCTACATCGTCTGAGAGTTTGACGGTGCGAGCATGAACATTGAGAATCGCTTCTCGTCCGATTTTGTCAGGACGATCGACCACCACTTGACGATCGAAGCGTCCCGGACGGCGCAGCGCCGGATCTAACACTTCAGGTCGGTTGGTGGCAGCAAGCAAAATCACGCCTGTATTCGCATCAAACCCATCCATTTCGGTGAGCAATTGATTTAACGTTTGTTCGCGTTCGTCGTTGCCACCCATGAAGTTTCCAGAACTGCGAGACTTGCCGAGAGCATCCAATTCATCAATGAACACAATACAAGGAGCCTGCTTTTTGGCTTGTTCAAACATATCGCGGACTCGTGACGCACCGACCCCGACAAAAAGTTCGATGAATTCTGAGCCAGAGATCGAGAAGAACGGGACTCCTGCTTCTCCCGCGATCGCTTTGGCTAACATCGTTTTCCCCGTTCCGGGAGGTCCAACGAGCAGCACGCCTTTGGGGATTTTTGCTCCCAATCGTGCATATTTATCTGCATTTTTGAGAAAATCAACAATCTCTTGAAGTTCTGCTTTGGCTTCGTCTACTCCTGCAACATCAACAAATTTGACTCCAGTTGTGCCTTCAGAGTAGATTCGAGCTTTGCTTTTTCCGACGGTGAGCGCTGCGGCTCCGCCACCTTGACGATTGATAAAAAAGCTATAGATCCCGAAGAAAATCAGCGGTGGCAGTACCCAACTAAAGATGGTTCCAATCCAACCATATGCGCTGGGAGTGGGAGCGCTAAATTCAACGTTGTTCTCGCGCAGGATCTTCGGCAAATCGAGATCGATCGCGACTGGAGTTGTGACATAAACAGGCGCTTTCGTGCCCTCTTCAAGGGGTTGCGCTGATTTTTGAGTAAATTCAATTTTGTCATTGCCGATAATCGCTCGATCGACCTGTCCCGATCGAACTTGTGAGACAAAATCACTATAAGCAACTTGCTGCGATTGGGAACCGAAGCTTGGAGCCACAAAATTTAGCAGCAATAGTAAGGTGAATACAATCAGCAATCCGCCTCCGAACTGCCGAGGGCGCGAGGTGCGCTTATTGTTGGTATCGACTGGCATCGCAGATTTATCTCACTTTGTTTTACCCATATTGTAGGAAATTTGGGTCGATCGCTCTGGTTCGGGATTCACGCTAAAAGGTTAGGATTTCCATAGATTGCAAACAAATCGGTTTGAGTGTCGGACAATAAAGCAGCTAGAAGAGTGAGATTTATGCTTCTGAAGTTAGCTTGAAGATAAAACTCCATTTCGATTTCGCTTCGATTCCGCTCATCTACTTATCTGCAAATCAAACTGTCATGATTCAGACGTGAGGTAGACGACAATTTGCCAGCAAACAAAAGAAGATTGAACGGAATGTTTTCCTCTGTACTGCTGTGAACGAAGCGACTCTCTTTCAATCTCGATCGCGATTCCGTCCGCTTTCTCTGCCGCAATTGCTCTCTGATGTTGCTGATGTTGCTGAGTTTTGCGCAAAAAATGCCGCCAACATTGATCACTGTGGCGCATTGCCGATCGAAGAGTTCGATCGCATTGCCAAAGCAGGACTTTTAATTGCCCCCTTGAAGCCAGAATTTGGCGGTTTGGGGTTAGGGATTCAGTCAGAAATGCTGCCTGTTTTGCTATCGATTTTGCAGCAAATTGGACGAAGTAATTTAGCGATCGGGCGAATTTACGAAGGTCATGTGAATGCGTTGCAGTTGGTGCAAACTTTTGGCACAAAAGCACAAATTGCGGCATTTGCAGACGATGTGATCGATCGACACAAGATTTTCGGCGTGTGGAATGCCGAAGCAAATGACGGCGTGAAGCTGTTTCCATCAGATCAAACTTGTCGAATTGAAGGATCGAAAACGTTTTGTTCGGGTACAGGGCTTGTCGATCGTCCTTTCGTCAATGGAGCGCTACCGGATGGCGGTTGGCAAATGGCGATCGTCCCCATGGAAGAGGTGGCAACCGTAAGCGATCCAAGCTGGTGGCAACCGTTGGGAATGCGGGCGACGGCAAGTTTTAAGGTCGATTTTACCGGGGTCGAACTGAATCCGAATTTGCTGCTGGGTGAAGCTGGGGACTACTTTCGGCAACCGTGGCTATCAGCGGGAGTGGTTCGATTTGCAGCGGTGCAGTTGGGCGGGGCTGAAGCATTATTCGATGCGACTCGAAACTATTTACAAGAGCTAGGACGGACACAAGATCCGTATCAAGCAGAGCGATTGGGGAAAATGGCGATCGCAGTCGAGTCAGGCAATCTCTGGCTACAAGGAGCCGCCGATCGAA
>DATJEM010000308.1:0-4745 GCA_035496615.1 Leptolyngbya sp. | reverse complement strand
TGGCGTAAAGCCCGTCAAACATAACGCCGTTGAGATTCCAGGTAATAAATGTGGTTGATCCGTTCAGTTTCAGGGGAGAGGTGCGTGCCTCAACGCGAAATTCTCGGACTGTTCGCCCATTTTCTTGAGTGACCGTGCCGTAATCAAATTCGCGCAGTACCGCCAGCGGATTGGCTGCATCTTTGGTCTGCGGAATATCCAGGGGTGGAATCACGACGCTGCGATTCTGGCGATTTTGGGTCAGCGTGGTGAGACCCACCGCGGTTGCTGCTAATCCTGTCCCCGAAAGTAGTCCAAGTTGAATGAGTTGCCGACGACTTAACGACTTGAGAAGATTGGAGGCTGACATTACGATCGCTAAAAATGACAATGAAGCCGATGAACTTGCTTCACCGTTAGATTATCAATGATTGTGATGTTTAGAGCAAGTCTATTGGTAATAATTCTCAGATAGTGATTGCGATCGAGCGTGATGAAGGGCGCGGTAAGTTTTTATCAACCTTTTTAATCGGGTTGATCCTGCTGCTGATTTGATTTTTGAAAATCTTTTATATGCCTCCGTTCTCAAGCCTAGACTGATATACTACGCTTGAGAAGAATCCTTTGCAATAAGCCCAAATTTCAGTTAAGCTTTTTACCGATTCAAATCTTTACTCTTCATCAAGATTTTGTATGAACGATTCCATTGGTTCTCAAACTTTGCCTTCCCGACTATCGCTCGAATTGAAGCACCCTGCGATCGCACCCAAAGGCTTTCCGCTCGCGATCGCAAGCATCGGTGAACGCTTAACAATCACACAATTAAAAGGCTCAGAGACCAATAAACAGCGCCTAATCGGGATGGGATTGCTTCCAAGTGTAGAGATACAAATCATCAGTAACCAATCGGGCGCGATCGTGCTTGCGATCGCCGATTGCCGCATCGGACTCAGCAGCGGCATGGCGCAGAAAATCATCGTTACTCCTACGGTCTAGCCGCATGACAGAACACAAAAGCCTGCAAGATCTTGCTGTTGGCACAGTTGGGCGCGTCACGGGCTACGAAAAAGCCAATCGTGCCTATAAATCCAAGCTACTCGCCATGGGACTGACTCCCGGAACCGAATTCACAGTGACACGCCATGCGCCGCTCGGCGATCCGATCGAGATTCGAGTGCGTGGCTTTCAACTCAGCCTGCGAAAAGCCGAAGCAGTGACTCTACTTGTTGAGAAGGTAAATCATGTCTAAAGCGATCATTGGACTCGTCGGCAATCCCAACTGTGGCAAGACGACCTTATTTAATGCTCTGACTGGAGCAAACCAGCGCGTGGGCAACTGGGCAGGCGTGACGGTAGACCGTAAAGAAGGTCGATATCGCCACGACGAGCAAGATATCATTGTGGTGGACTTACCGGGAGTCTATTCACTGGATGCAGAAGATAGCAATACTGGACTAGATGAACTGATTGCCCGCGATTATTTGCTGTCTCAAGAAGCAACGCTGATAGTTAATATCGTTGATGCCTCAAACTTAGAGCGCAACCTCTATCTCACCACCCAAATCTTAGAGATGGGTGTGCCGATGATGGTGGCGCTCAACATGATGGACATGGCAAAAGAGCGCGATATCCGAATTGATCCAGTCGCTTTATCAGAGCAGTTGGGCTGTCCGGTGATCCCGATGACGGCATCTTCAAAGCAAGGTGTCCCAAAGCTAAAAGCTTGTATTCGATCGCGCACCGAGGAGCCAGCATTTCCCACCGCAAAGGTCGCTTATCCGCCTGCTTTGGAATCGGCGATCGCGGCACTCGTTCCAACGATCGAACACTCCAAACTTCAGGTGTCGGCTTCCCGTTGGACAGCCTTGAATCTATTGATGTCGCCGATCGAGAATTTACCTCAACTCCGTAGCTTTCCAACCCTCGCTCAAAGTGTGATTGAACAGCGACAACAGTTAGAAAATCGCTTAGAGGATGATGTTGATATCATTGTTGCGGATAGTCGATATGGATTTATTCGGACATTGACGCAAGCATCAGTCCAGCGGACTCGTGAAGTACAAACAACTCTGTCCGATCGCATCGATCGAATTGTGATGAATCGCTGGTTAGGTATTCCAATCTTCCTGGTGGTGATGTATTTGATGTTTACCGTCTCGATTAATTTAGGCGGCGCATTGATTGACTTCTTTGATAAAACGACTGAAACAATTTTTGTCGCTGGAGTGGCGCATCTCTTAGCAGGCATAAATTCCCCTGGCTGGCTGATCGGCGTATTAGCAACGGGCGTTGGCGGTGGCATTCAGACTACCTCAACCTTCATCCCTCAGATCGGAATGCTGTTTATCTTCCTGTGTGCGCTCGAAGATTCTGGCTATATGTCGAGAGCGGCATTCGTGATGGATCGACTGATGCGATTTGTGGGGCTTCCCGGTAAATCGTTTGTGCCAATGCTAGTTGGGTTTGGCTGCAACATTCCCGGCATTATGGCAACGCGGACATTGGAAAATCAGCGCGATCGTTTAATGACCGTGATGATGAATCCTTTCATGTCATGCAGTGCCCGTTTAACTGTTTATGCCCTGTTCTGTGCTGCATTCTTTCAGTCTGGCGCACAGAATGTTGTGATTGCGCTCTATCTAATAGGGATTTTAGCCGCAGTATTTACTGGATTGGTGCTAAAAAACACGATTCTCAAAGGTGAAGCGGCTCCGTTCGTGATGGAACTTCCGCCCTATCACATTCCCAAGCTTTCTACGGTGCTGATTCGAGCATGGGAACGGTTGGGAGCCTTCATCAAAAAAGCAGGCAGAGCGATCGTCATTATGGTCGTGATTCTTGGCTTCCTCAACTCAGTCGGAACCGATGGATCGTTTGGTAAGCAAGATAGTCAAGATTCGCTCTTAAGTGCGATGAGTCGAACCGTGACTCCCGTTTTTTCGCCAATGGGCATTACTCAGGAAAATTGGCCCGCAACCGTTGGATTAATGTCAGGTGTCTTCGCTAAAGAAGTGATGGTGGGAACTCTCAACGCGCTTTACAGTGAGCTTGGAGCCGAAGCTGCGGATGCTAAAGGAGCCGCAGAAGAACCTTACAGTTTTTGGGGTGGAATTGGAGGTGCGATCGCCACGATTCCAGAGAACTTATCAAAGCTACCGGAGCAAGTCCTTGATCCGCTTGGCTTCCACCAAACGAATGTCGGTGGCTTGACCAGAGAAGACATCGACAAGAAAGATGACAAGGCGAAAGAGATTGCAGAATCACAATCTGTTTCAACTACGACCTACGGTCAGATGGCGCAGCGGTTTAGTTCCGATCAAGCCGCCTTTGCCTATCTCTTGTTTGTGCTGCTGTATTTTCCTTGTGTCTCTGCAACCGCCGCTCTGTATCGCGAAACGAATTTAGGTTGGACAATATTTGCAGTGTGTTGGACAACGGGGTTAGCTTACGTGATGGCGGTGAGCTACTACCAGATTGTGACGGCTCCGCAGCATCTGCTTTCTTCGCTGCTGTGGGTTGTGGGAATGGGATTGGTGTTGGCGAGTGTGTTGTTCGGGCTGAAAATTAGCGGCTCGAAGCGTCGGGCAACTTTAGCGAATTAGGAGCCGTTCTGATGATCTTGAGTGAACTACAACAATATGTTAGCGATCGTAAGCGAGTGTCGATGTCCGACTTGCAGCTTCACTTTCATGCTGATGCTGAGGTGATGCGCGATATGCTCGATCGCTTGATTCGCAAAGGTCGGGTACGGCTCGAAGCGGGCAAAAAATGCGGCGGCTGTCATAGCTGTGCTTCCGAATCGATCGAGTTCTACGAATGGCTCGGCAAGGCTTCCTAACCTGTCTCTGAAGGATGAGATCTGCTGGCTCCCCATTTCCATCAAAGGTTGTTACCTGCTCTCTCTCTAATGAGTGAAGCAGATCAATCAGCTTACCTTTAGATTATTAAGGAAAGTAAAGCGGAGATCAAACGATGCAAGTTGTTGATAGAGATGAGAGTCTAAGCTACAGACATTACAGCCAGGAATGGAAGTTTGGGTTTACTCCCAGCGCTGAAATCTGGAATGGTCGTTTAGCAATGTTTGGAATTGTGGCTGCGATCGCAGTGAACTTATTGACGGGTGAAGGAACGCTGCACTTTTTAGGATTACTTTAATTAATAGGAGCGAATATCATGTCAGATGCAAAAGAGAAAGTTGATCAGCCTTATACCGAAGCCGCGATTAATATCGAACAAGGCTTCACGCCGAATTCTGAGATTTGGAATGGTCGCTTTGCCATGATTGGATTTGTTTCAATCCTCGCGATCGAGCTTTTGAGCGGTGATGGCATTGTTGATTTTTGGCGTAATTTGTTGAGCAACTTTGCGTAGTTCAGTTTTGTTGATTGCTGAAACATCCCCTCGAATCGGGGGATTTTTTTATGAGCCTTTTTGATTTTGCGATCGAAACCGCCCTGCAATGAAATCGCGTTGTTTCAGATGTTTGGTTTTGCGCCCGCTGACTCGTTTGCGCCACATTTTGAAGCTTGTAAGTTTCATCTCGCGTCGCATTAACGCGATCGTTTGTGGTTCGTTCAAACCGAATTGTCGTTCGATCGCTGCAAACGGCGTGCGGTCTTCCCATGCCATTTCGAGAATTCTATCGATCGTTTCGCTATCAAGTTCTGGTAGTTTCATTGTTTCTATTGTTGAATGGCTTGCTGAAAGGTTTTAATTGCATCGACATGATTCACCATATTGATACAGCGTAGACATAATTCGAGATC
>DATJEM010000307.1:0-10748 GCA_035496615.1 Leptolyngbya sp. | reverse complement strand
CTTGCAGGTTTTCTTCAAGGTAGCGAGTCAACCGATCGAACTGCGCGATCGTTTTTTCGCCAGAGCCATAGCTTACCGTTCCCAAAACAAGCTGCGGTCTGCTAGAGGAGCGCGATCGGGCACTGCACGCTGTCAGAAACAGAGCAGCTAGAACTAAACGACGAGGTAACTTTCGTTGCACAATCGATAAACTGAAGGTGAGTCTTCAAATGAATTGTCTAATTACTTCATACCATCTTTCTTTCGAGGAAAACGGGATGACTGATATTAGCTTTTGTTTAAATTTTCAGCATTTTATCCGTTTCATTCGATGATAAGCATTAGAGTTATCCAGAATTCCATAAAATTGTCTATTGACTGACGCAGGTTGCACTCGGTTAAATTCTGGAGGCTATCAGCGGCTCAGAGTCAGTCCATCAGCACCGAGGTTACTGAAGCATGTGGTTACAACGACTCAAGTTAGGACCTAGATTTAACGTCTTGTTAGCCGTGGTATTTATTGGCGGCTTCGCGCTGAGTGGGTTTGCGCTTTCCAACGTTTTAGAAAGCCGCGCCAAAAATGAAGTCACGTCAAAAGCTCTAGTTCTGATTCAGACGATGAATTCGGTGCGAGACTATACCAGCACCAACATTCAACCGCTTTTGAATCCTCGACTCGATACTGACTCTACATTCATTGCCGAAACAGTCCCAGCGTTCGCGGCAACAGAGGTGTTTCAGCGCGTTCGCAAACTTGATGAATACAAAGACTTTTTCTATAAAGAAGCCACCTTAGACCCGACCAATCTGCGCGACAAAGCGGATAGCTTTGAGGCGGATCTCGTCAAACGGTTTCGCGACGAGTCGAATACCAAAGAAATCTCAGGCTTTCGCGATTTGCCGGGAGGACAAATATTTTATATTGCACGTCCATTGGCGGTACAAAAAGAAAGCTGTCTACGCTGCCACACAACACCTGAGAAAGCGCCCAAGAGCCAGATTGCAACGTATGGTGCTGAGAATGGCTTTGGCTGGAAGCTGAATGATATTGTTGCCGCTCAGATCATCTCTGTTCCGGCAGAAGAGGTGTTGAGTAATGCGCGGAAATCGCTTGTCTTGGTGATGGCGATTTTGCTCGCGGTGTTTCTGGCGATCGTCGTTGCGATCAATTATTTGCTCAAGCGATCGGTGATTCGTCCGATTCGTCAGATGGCGCGCACGGCAGAAGCGGTCAGTATGGGAGAGATGGCAACCGAATTTGAGCACCATAGCCGTGATGAAATTGGCATCCTGGCAGCCGCATTTAATCGCATGAAGTCGAGTTTAGAAATTTCAATGAGTTTGCTGAACAAAAAACAGTAGCGCTGTTTATGGCGCTACTACTTTAACAACCATGGTTTTAACAACCGTTGGCGAAATTCTGTTGCCTTTTGATCGTTGGGAATATTAGCCGCTAAGACCTCAACAAACGCGTCAGACGACATCGTTGAGATTTCACTGCGATGTCCATTCACGATCCACTTTGCCACCGGTCCGACAATTCGAGTCAATTCATGTTCACAGGTTTGAATGAAAATTTCATCGATCGGGCATGACGCAGAATCGATGGAGATTCCGCGCCCGCTTCCGGTAGAAACTTGATCTAGCTTTGGCGCTCCAACAGATTTTGCAAATTCAACCTCTTCAGAGCTTGGCAAAGCTAACCGCTGATCGGTCTGAGGCGAAATTAGCGACAGCCGTTGCTTTAGGATGGCGCACTGTTGAACTGAAAGATGATGGGAAAGTGCTGCAACTAACGCGGCGATGCTAGGGGTTTGCGGTGGAATTTGGTTCAGCAACACGGATGCGATCGGCCCGACTAGCTCTAGCAAAACTTGCTGGGCAACTGCCCAATGCTCAGCGGACAGCCCTTCGGCATCGACAGGTTGAGCGGGCGGTTCTAGTTGTGTCCCCACGGACTTTGCCCGAACGCGATCGGAGATGGGTAACGCTGTTTTCTCTGGGGTTATAGTTTGCGCTGAACGCGGACTAGCTTGGATCACAACCTGGGCTTGATGCTCAAACGCCGCGCGTTGGCTTGCAGGGAGTAGCTGCAAAATGGTCTCGATCAACCCGTCAGGGTGATGGGCAATCTCGGCGGCTTGGGCAATCAGGGTCGGGGCGACCGGTCCTACTAAAGCCAGCAGCACCGGAAGCAGGCGATTCTTCAAATCCGACAGGTCGGGTTCAGGCTCGATCGAAAGCGCGATCGGGACTGATGCGGCGGTCTGCGGATCGGTCGCTGGTCTAGGAAGCACACTCGCGCTTGTTGCGTGAGGCAACGGCAAGGCAACGGCTGGCATCGGTTCGGTTGACGAAGGACGGTTTCCTGAGATTGATGGCAATACTTCAATTAAGCCTTGAGTCCCCGATAGCCACAGATGGCACGTTAACCCCAATCCATCTAAATTGGTCTGGAGTTTGGCAAGCAGCGTCGCGATCGGCAATCCGGTTTGAGGATTTGCCGCGATCAGCGCTTCGAGCAAGACTTGAGCAAACAACTCCGGATCGTCGGACGGAGAAGCACACGCTAGAATGCACTGTCCATAATCCGATTCGATTTTTAGGTCGTCGAGCCAGTCTTCTAGATCGATTGCCCCTGGACAGTCCAAAATTACGACTTGTTGCGCCAGGCGCGATCGCCGCAGTTCTTGCCGCAGCCATGCCCGACTAATCTGCACGCCCTCGCCTAAAACCAGCCCACAGTCGCCCTCCTCTGAGGTTACAATCCTGCCGCGGAGATAGAGCAATCGAGTTGCAACCTGCTGGACTGGACTGAGGCGCGGCTCCGAGGCGGCAGAGTCAGCCTGAAGAAAGCGGAGGATCGCGTTCCGCACTTCTAGCCACGGATGCGCGATCGCAGGATCGTCTGACGGTGAAAAACACTGTAAATCAAAACTCCCATCGCCCCGCAACACTTCTGCGATCGGCTCTATCACGCTCTGAGAAATCGCGCGATTGGACGGGGGCTTGATCCAGCCATCAATTAGCAACGCCTGCCGCTTTTGCCAGATATACGTCATTTGGGGCTTGAGTCCTAAAATGGTTTCACCGACTCCCTCAACAATCCGCTTCGGCGTTTGCAGCGAATATTCAGAATGAAAATGTGTCTCTCCTTTGTTCCGCTTTTGCTGATTGACTAGCCGGAGTTGTTGATTGGTTTGCTCGACGTACTGAAGCGTTTGGTGATAGACGTAGCGGTAAAGCCCATCTGCATCAATGACCCCGTGAATCCCAGCAGCTTCTCCTCGCAAGCCGCGCATGAGATAGTAGCTAAAAACACCATGTCCTAAGTCTGGAAACTCCCAGGATTGCTGTCCTTGATCGCAGGATAGCAGGGCATAAAATCCACGACTTTTGGCGGCTCGTTGTCGCAATAGTTCTAGCAGTTGTGGGGTGGGGTTAAGCAAAGCAGGATCGGCAGACTGACCTTTTGCTCCAGATAACGTGATATTTCCGCTATGGCAGGCATCGAGCCACACGATCTGACTGTGGGCATCGCACTCACCCAACGTTTGCAGCATGGCGTGAAGACCCAAACCCGTCTGGAGGGCGTGTTGCTTTTGCGTGTCAGCGACACACAGCACGGTCTGATGGCTGACGGGATCGACAATGCCATGTCCTGAAAAGTAGGTGAGAACCGTATCTTTCGGTTTTGCCTCTCTTACCAGGCGCTGCAAACTTGCCTGAATTTGGGTCAAGGTTGGCGTTTCGGGCACGAGATCGTGATGAATCAGAAATTCTTTTTGCGGAAATGCTTGTGTTGCCTCGCTCAAGGCTTCGCCTAGTCCCTGGCAGTCTAGGGCAGCGTAGCGCAGCGGAGGCAGCGCTTCATCTTGGTACTGATTGACTCCAATCAGCAGCACCCAGAGCTTTGCCTCACCCGTTTCGAGGGCGGACGCAAACCGACTAGCACCAACACCGACTGGAGGCATATTCTCCTCTACTCAACTCTGTAAAGAAACCTGCGTCTGAAGTCTTAAACCTTAATCGATCGAAATGATTCATCACTAACTGGAGGCAGACGGTCTAGAGGCAAACGGTCAAGTGCTCAAAGCTTCTCCATTTAAACATGACACTGTACTGCTATTACATCGTATTCCTAAGTGAAATGAAGCAAACTGTAGCAAAAAATTAAACTTTACACTGACCTGTCTGCCACGATTGCTTTGCAGTTTCCCTCAGGGGGAATTGCGGGGATTGCTTAAATCACATCTTTGCGTTTTTGGAAGCAGATCGCGATCGCAATATAAGCCGCCGCACTGCCTAATAAAATCATCCAGTTTAATCCAAGATTTTGCAAAGTGGCAGCATAAATCGCGCTCGTCTGTAGGGGTTGAGGAATCGGCGCTCGACCCGGAATCTGGATCGGAGCGGGGATCATTTGATTAACATCTACCAATGCGCCGTAAGCCCCCACCGACCATCGACTTAACATCAACCAGGACAACTTGCTCGGAAATCCCTGAAGCTCAAACATAATTCCAGAAAAAATTAGCTGAGGAATCATGATCAGGGGGAGAGCGTTATTCGCTTCATTCTCTGTTTTCACGATCGTTGATAGTGACAAGCCCAAACACAGGCTGCTCAATAGCGTGAGAAAGTTGGTGATGCCTAACCCTAGCACCCAAGAAAATAAACCTGGCTCTGGAGATTTAAAGCTAATCAGAAGGGTCGCTACCATCAGTAGAGTTTGCACAGCGGCGATCGCGGTACGAACGAGCAGCTTTGATCCCAAATACGGCACGATGCCCAAATTGACCAATCGTTCGCGGGCATAAATCGCCGATTCTTTGACGATTTCCTGGGCTGACCCTGAAATGCCGACCCAAATCGCAATGCAACCGATCACCATCACCGTCCGCAGGCAGAGAGAAGCGTGCATCGCCTCTTTTGAAGAGAGTTGCAGGAAGGGATCTTGATCATGAATGGCGAGATAAATCAGAGCAATCCCGATCGGTCCGGTCAGGAGGGTGAGGCAGAGACTCAGGCGATCGCGCCACACGAGTTTTCCATAGCGCTGACTCAGCAATCTGAGTTGCTGAAACGCAGACCGTCCCCGTTGAACAAAGGATCTGTCTTTTTGGCTTGCAGCAGGCTTTGATTTTACGGCTAACCTCAGGTCGATTTGAGCCGATTGGGTGCGGTGAAACTTAGTTGCCCAATGTTGTACCGTTGCCTGAACGTCTTGCTTGGTTCTGCCTTGATCTAACTTGATGTAGATATCGGCAAAGTATTTCAAATCGGGAGCAGGCATCTCAAAAAAGTCGAGGGCATCGTGCGGCGATCCAAAGTAGCACAGCTTGCCGCCGCGACCCATAAAAGCAATGCGATCGCAGACTTCTAGGTTTGCCGTCGCGTGAGTCACCAGAATAATCGTGCGTCCTTGATCGGCTAATTCGCGCAGCAGTGCCATCATTTCTTTGTCAAGTCCGGGATCGAGTCCAGAGGTCGGTTCGTCGAGAAAAAAGAGTTTTGGATCGGCAAGTAGCTCAACCCCAATGCTGACTCGTTTGCGCTGTCCACCGCTCAGATCGCGAATAAAAGTTTGTTTGACGTGATGCAGCTTGATTTGCTCTAAGGTTCGCTGCACAATTTGTTGTACGTTAGTGTCGGGCGGCAGCCGCAGCTTGCAAGCGTAGCATAAGACTTCCTCAACCGTGAGGTCACGATGCACGATGTCATCCTGCGGCACATATCCCAACTGTGAGCGATAGAGATCAAAGTGTTGCCGTAGATCATCTCCATTCAAATACACTGCACCGGATGTGGTCGGTTCGATTCCCAAGAGTGTTTTCATTAGCGTTGATTTTCCCGCACCGCTACCACCGACTAATGCCACAAGCTGTCCAGGTTCGATCGAGAGCGAAACGTGGTCTAAAATCACTCGTTCGGTTTTGAGCTTGTCTGTCACTTTGCGAACGAGTTGAACCGCATCCAGCCGGATTTGATTGCCGCGATCGGCGAGTTCCAAACTGCCTCGCTGATAGAGCAGCGTAAACGGACCAATACGAATGCGATCGCCATCTTGCAGCTTTGCAAACCGCTCGACTCGCGCTCCATTGACAAATGTGCCATTCGTGCTGTGATCTTGCAGTGTATAGCCCCCATCTGGAGTCTGGTATACCGTGGCATGGCGACGAGACACGACCGGAGAGTCTAGCTTCATTGCCGCATAGCGAGTCGCATCGGGTTCGCGTCCGAGTTCGACAGGCGATCGTAACGGTTTCAAATCTAGCCGGAGGTTACTCGGCGTAACCGTGGGACTGCTGGCTGGATCAAGATAGGTTAGCAGAATGCGATTGCTGGGGTCTTGTCCAATTTCTAACTGCATTCCATGTTTGAGCAGACAGCCCTGCGCTGAGAGCCGAGCGTGATGAATAAAAATGCCGTTTCGACTCAGGGTACTGCGATCGCCCTCATAGATGCGATAGCTATCACCTTCGCGCTGCAAAACGGCTTGTCGTCTCGATATGACATCCCAGGTGTGTTCGGGAATTTCTAGATCAGACCAGGTGCGATCGCGCCCGAATTGATATTGCTCTTTTTGTAGTTGAAATCGTAGAATTTCTCCATGATTGTTTAACTCAATAAAAGGCTGGGTTTGGCTGACAACAGTGGTGTGATCTAGGGGATTTCGCATAACAAGCACTCCAAAAACAAAAAAGAAAGCATGAATCGATAGAGAGGGAGGAGAGGCTTCTTACGCTTATCAAGCTGCCTCGCTCCCTCACTCCCACAAGAGAGCCGACGTTCGACCATGATTGGACTCTCGCTGGTTGCTCACAGGGTTGCTTAACGCCCGATCGCTTGGACAAGCTGCGGCAGCAACACTTGACCTACCTGCTGGAGGGTGGTCTGTTTCGGCTGAATCTGATTCGATTGAGGCACTGGGGGAAGCGGTTGAGGAATCGGCATGCCTGGCGACGGCTGAGATTGCTGCATCAATACATTGGGCTGCGACATTTGACCTGGAAGCTGCATCCCTTGCTGCAACACTTGACCTGGCAACTGCATGACTTGACCTGGCAACTGCATGACTGGTTGAGGCAATAACTCTCCTGTTCCGCCTCCAGCGCCTGTGAGGGATCGATTCATCTGTGGAGGGATAGGCGTAGGAGCGGCAACGTTTGGCATCGGCGCACAAGACAGGACGCAAACTTGTAGATTGTTTCGGTTTATACCTTGATCAAAGAGCTTCAGACTAGGCTCAAGCGATAATCCCCGCTGAAGCGCTGATCCAAAGAGCGGAATTTGTGAAACGTCTAGTGCAGAAGCTTTTGCCGGATGAAAGATAGTGACTCCTAACAAGAGCGGCAGCATGGCACCAAGCTTGACGATAGGCTGAATAGAACGAGACATGATTTTACCTCTTAGTGTTTCAAACGATGGATGACCTGAGCCAAACAAGTAGCTGTGTCGATTCATTTTCTGATGGTCTGCTACGACTCCTTTTGCTAACTTATGCAATCATTTTGAGGCTGAACTCCGTTAAGTTAGAAATGTAATAAGCGATGCCGAAACTCAATGGCTTGATTCTGATTCGGAATCTTGTCTGCCAAAGCATTAACCAAAGATTCTGGGGTAAGAATAGGGTTATCTGAGGCTCGATCTGTAGGTCTACTAGAGGTATTCCCAGCGTCTATTGCCTGCTGGATTAAAAACTTTGCGATCGGTCCGATATAATTCATCAGTTCCTGTTCGCAAGCTTGAATAAAGATTGCATTCAATAAGGATGGTGCAGGCAGATGGGCACGAACTGGACTAAGAGATGCTTCAGAGAGCGGTTTAGCATTGATCGATTGAGGAGAAGCCTGACTGACGATCGTGACTGAATCGCCGGGTTGATTGACAACCGCAACAGTCGGTGAGGATAGTCCATTCAAAGCCGCTACTACGTCTTGCGCCGAAGTATAGCGATCGGTTGGTTTAGCGTTCAGCATTGTGTTGAGAATCTGAGCCACGCGATCGCTAACGTTGGCATAGGCTTGCCACTGCCACTCTAGCGATCGTGAATCGATCAGGGTTTGCGGCTCTTTTCCGGTCAGCAAGACCACCGCGGTCACTGCCAGCGAATACAAATCGCTGCTCGGAAAACATTGACCCATCCAAAGTTGCTCATGGGGCGCGTAACCAACCTTACCCACGACAGAATGCTTGCGCGAATCGCTCGGCGCGTCTTGGGCTGGCTCAATTGTCCATCTGCCCACCCCAAAATCAATCAACATTGGAGTGTTGTGGTCGTGGTGTAGCATGATGTTATCCGGTGAAATATCCCGGTGAATGATCTTGCGATCGTGGATATAGTCCAGCACGGGCAGTAGCTGATATAGCCAGTCAACGATTTCAGCTTCAGAAAACGTTTCGCCTCGCTGTTGACGCTCTCGCAAGATCGACGAATAGGTGCAACCCTTGATATATTCCTGCACCAGAAATAGGCGTTTGTCTTCCTCAAAATAAGCGAGGAACTTTGGAATTTGAGGATGCTCAATCTGATGCAAAATTTTAGCTTCTTGCTCAAACAATTCGCGGGACTTTTGGGTTTCGTAATCACCGACGCGGCACGGCAAAAACTCCTTTAGCACACAGAGTTCATCAAACCGATAGAGATCGGCGGCTAAGTAAGTTCGCCCAAAGCCCCCCTGACCGAGCATGCGCTGAACTACATAGCGATCGCCTAACACCGTTTGCGGAGACACACTAGAATCTGAGGTAAACAACGATTGCGTAATGTGCTCTAGTGAACCATCAACATAGAGCTTGAGCGGAACCATCTCAGTTCTGCCGTTAGATTTCACTTTAGCGTAGACAATCTTGACGAATGCGTCCCCTAATTGATGCTCAACCATTTCAGCCTCCTTATGAATCTGTCATCCTCTAACAACTTGAGCAAAAGGTTGCTCAGTTAAGGTGATTGATTTGCTTTCATATCCTAGTAAGACTGACTTGGATAATTTATGCAGGCTCTAGCGAGAAAGCCCTTATTATAGGAGCGATCGAAAAGCAGTTGAAAATTTTCCCGAAATCCAGAAACTCCCTCTGTGCCTAGATTCCATGCCCGTAAGAATGCAAAATTTTAGAGAAAATCTGGAGGACGCTGCATAAACTAGATGGCGGAGTCGTAAGGGTGGATGTGAGAGAAAACAATCCAAAATCACAAGCTTGAAACTCACGAACCTCAACACTTAAGTCACTGCATTTGCAACAGATGAGTCAACCCAAACACAACACTCAACGCAAGATGCATAAACTAAGAAACGAGTCGTAGGCAATCAGTGAGATGGAAAACACTTCTCAAACTAAAACACACACTATTCCACAAAAGGAAACACGATCATGGCATCCGTAAAGACTCTATCAATCTCCTTGCTTGGTCTTCTATCTGCAACATTGCTATCGGCTCCAGCCTTTGCTCAAAATGCAGCCTCTGTAGTTCAGACTTCCGACCAAGCCGCAACTCAAGTAGGTCAGGGAAATGTAGCGATCGAAGGCAACGTGCAAACCGGAATTGTGACGCAAACTGGCGTTCCCTTCCCCTTTGGGGGTGGCATTAACGGCGCAGTTGTACAACAAGGCAGTCATCAAGGCGTAGAGCAAGTGGGCATTGGCAACAGCGCAGTTCAAGGAAACGTTACCACCGCCGATGTGTTGCAAGGCGCACCTGGATATCCTTTCTACTATCCGACTCCTGGAATCAACGGTGCAACGGTACTGCAAGGCACTCAGCAAGGCATTCTGCAAACTGGTTACGGTAATACCGCCGTTCAAGGAAACGCAACCGATGCAACCGTGACTCAACACTAACTTGAGTGCTTGAATGCAGTCCCTGAATGACTGATTTCCCGCTTATGGTTTGCCGATTTTCCAATCCTAAAAATCGGTACTTCACCTAATTTATCACACTGTCCATCCTTCAACTTCATCAATGGAGATTCACTGTATGTCTGCTAAATCGTTCAAATTCTGTGCATTGGCTGTTATTACGTCAATCTGTGGTTTTGCGGCGGCTCCTGCCTTTGCTCAAAACGCAGCCTCTGTGATCCAAACCTCTGACCAAAACGTGGTGCAAAACGGGAGCGGTAATGTTGCAGTGCAAGGTAATGTGCAAACCGGAGTTGTGAATCAAACCGATGTTCCCTACGCAGGAATTCAATGCTTTGTTGCTCCTTGTGAAATCGGTGGAATCAATGGTGCAACGGTGGTACAAGGCAATCACCAAAACATTGACCAAGTTGGAGTGGGCAACACGGCAATTCAAGGTAACTCTAGCACCGCCAATGTGCTGCAAGGCTTGAATTCTTATCCGTTCTCCTACTATCCTGCTGGAAATATTAATGGGAGTCAATTGCTGCAAGGGAATGCTCAAACAGCAGCCCAAGTTGGGATCAATAACTCGGCGGTTCAAGGCAATTCTACGGCAGCTACCGTATCTCAGCATTAATGCAGTAAATACTCTGCCCAATCCAATGATGCACTGCGCTAAGGTTTGCCGATTTCCTCGCCGTGCTGCTGCTAAAATCGGCAATTTCCTGCTCATTCTTCAGGGGCGCGATCGCCGCTCTCTCAAGGATCGCTCTTTCCGCTCATTGTTCATCACGCTTCATCCCTCTTTATAGTCTGGAGATCATCATGTTCAAGATTCTTTCCTTTGGCTTACTGTCTGCGCTGCTGCCCTTCTTTCCATCGTTAACGCCTGCTGCTTCGGCTCAATGTGTAATGCTAGATGTCTC
>DATJEM010000306.1:0-3839 GCA_035496615.1 Leptolyngbya sp. | reverse complement strand
CGCTTCTCGTCTAGCCGCCAAAATCTGTTCAATAAAATCTGTTCAATGGTCAGGTGTAATTGAGGAGACGGAGGAGAAAAAAGTTCCATTCGTCGATCTCCTTACACTTAGTCAGCTAACACATGAATCCGCTTGAGCGGGATTAAGCTTTTTACTTCTTCATCAAGCTTTTCATAGTTGTCAACAAACAGCTTCCGCAGTTCTACAATCCCAAGCAACGTGATTGGAATGCTGGATCGATCTGCCTCGTATCGTGCCTCTTTCGTATAGCCTCCCGTACTCACATAGAGACATCGATCGCTTGCACTGCGACCGCCAATGAAAGAGCGGATATCTTGCGAACCCATACTGCTATTCGGGCGATGTTTCACTTCTACAAAAATGCGAGGCTCTTCTAGACCCAGCCCATCCGGTGAGGCAAACACATCTACACCGCGATCGGAGCCGCGTGGTGAAACTGTTGTGCGATACCCCATGGCGCGAAGAATGCCAGCACAAAGCTCCTGTACTTGATCCCACTGTAAGCGGACAATTCGATCTTCGATCGCCTGTTCAGACTTCTCTAGCAGTTCTGCACGAACATCGCGCTCAAGATCATTCTGCTCCTGAGTCTGATTGGATATAGATAAAGAGGTCAAGACAGAAGACGCTTGTTCAATCGCTTGTTGTTGTGATTCGATTTCTGCCGCTGCCTTTCCTCTGACCAGAAAAAGCGTTTGTATTGCGCCCAGTGTGTTTTTCGTATCGCTGCTCAATAACCCGCGTGGCACTTGATGTTTCCATTCTACTTCCCGTGAGCGCGGCAGATCTGGAATGATTTCAGGTTGCCACCGGTATTCAGACGTGATCACACCAATGTAGTACATCTGCTTATCACGATCGTGGGTCATGACTGCATCGCCTACTTTAACTTCTTGCATGAAGCGTATAACCTGACTCACACCATTTTGAATGCTGCCATCTGACTGGGTAGGATAGGCTTGTTGATATAGGGGGATAAGATTCGCTTTGGTTAGAGTTTTGTCAATCTTGCCTAAGTCTGTCCATCCGATCGCGATGACTTCCTTCTGAATAAAGTCTTCCGCGTAGATACTCTCTTTACCAGCTCGAACAAACCAAATGTTACTCATGCCCAGACACAGATGCCAGTTTGTATAATATGCCACACGAAAATGAGATGGAGCAGCAGGATTGCTCAAATCTGATAACAAAAACTCACACCCAATAAAAAAGCAGGCATAGAGCCTGCTGAGAGTTTTAAGAAGGTTTGCGATCGTCAATTTAGGGTCAGCGATCGCAAACTTCCTATTCTTCGTCCAATGTGTCCTCGTCTTCGCTGTCGGGTTCATCGACCTGACCGACCGAATTCGCAGATACCTGTGCGCCCATTTCCAACTTCTCGCGCACCTGCACTTCGATATCCTTTGCGAGTTCTGGGCGCTCTTCCATGTACTTGATCGCATTGTCGCGACCCTGGCTGATATTCTCGCCTTTGTAGCTGTACCAAGCGCCTTTGCGGACAATCACGCTTGTTTCTTCTGCCAGGTCAACGAGACACCCTAGCGTCGAAATGCCCTTGCCGAAAATGATGTCAAACTCTGCGATGCGGAATGGAGGCGCAACTTTGTTTTTGGCAACCTTTACCTTTGCGCGGGTTCCAAACTCTTCGGTTCCCTTCTTCAGCGTTTGAATCCGGCGAATGTCGAGCCGCACCGAAGCATAGTACTTCAACGCTTGACCGCCTGTAGTGGTTTCTGGACTACCGTAAGTGACCCCGATCTTTTGCCGCAGTTGATTGATGAACACTACCGTACAGCCTGATTTGCCGATGTTGCCCGTGATTTTTCGCAGGGCTTGGCTCATCAATCGCGCCTGCAAACCCATGTGAGAATCGCCCATTTCTCCTTCGATTTCAGCACGGGGAACAAGTGCAGCTACTGAGTCTACAACCACGATATCTACAGCCGTCGATCGCACCAACTGATCTACAATCTCCAGCGCCGATTCTCCAGTATCCGGCTGCGAAATCAGCAGGTTCGCAATGTCTACACCCAACGCTGCCGAATAGCTCGGATCAAGCGCGTGTTCAGCATCGACATATGCGGCAATCCCGCCAGCCTTTTGTACTTCTGCAACCGCATGCAGCGCCAATGTCGTTTTCCCTGAGCTTTCAGGACCATAAATCTCGATCACCCGACCCTTCGGCAAACCGCCACCTAGCGCCAGATCCAGCGTCAAGGCTCCTGTTGAAATCGTTTCTACCTTCATTCGGGTGGCATCACCCAGGCGCATGATGCTGCCTTTCCCAAAATTGCGCTCGATCTGAGTGAGAACGAGACTTAGGGCTTTTTGCTTATCGGTGGTTTCTGTCGTTGTTTTGCTTGCCATTAGCGCCTCAGAAAGTGGTGTGAAAGAATGTGGGGGCAGAACGAGATGGGCAATTGTAACCGAAGTGCGATCGCACCTAACATCTTATTGCCAATCTTATTGCTAAATTTTGTAGCATGGGGAGGATTCGAGTGGCTGCATCCGAATCGTCGTTTTGTCTATTTCTCCTTCTAGGGTAACGAGAATGACCGCGAAACTGCCGAATTTGCTGGTTCCGGATTCCGCCCTTTCGGTGGCGGGTCTTACGGCTTACCTGCAAGCGCTGATCGAGCAGGATGATCAACTGCGTCAGGTGTGGCTGACGGGGGAGGTGTCGAGCGCGACGCAATATCGCAGCGGGTTGTTTTTTACGCTGCAAGATCCTGATGCCAAAGCTGCCATTCAATGTGTGGTCTGGAATAGTCAGTTGCATAAGTTGACGGTGTTGCCCGCTCCGGGTGAACAGTTGATTTTGCTCGGTCGTGTGCATGTGCAGCCGCATCGAGGCAGCTATCAGCTCATCGTCTGGCAAGCGCTTCCGGCGGGGGAAGGCTTACGCGCTTTACGATCGCGGCAACTTAAAGATCGTTTAGATGCCGAGGGACTGTTTGATCCCGATCGTAAGCGCCCTATTCCCGCTCATCCTCAAACCGTGGCGATCGTGACTTCGCCGCAAGCCGCTGCTTGGGGTGACATTCAAAGAACGCTGAAGCGACGATATCCCGGTTTGCGAGTGCTGTTTTCGCCTGCTTTAGTGCAGGGTGATCAGGCACCGAGTTCGATCGTGTCGGCGATCGAACGAGTCGAGCGAGATGGCAGAGCGGATGTACTAATTCTATCACGCGGTGGCGGCGCGATCGAAGATATGAGTTGCTTTAATCATGAAACTGTGGTGAGAGCGATCGCAAACTGTTCGATTCCAGTAATTTCAGGCATCGGGCATCAGCGGGATGAATCTTTAGCCGATTTGGCGGCGGATGTGTTTGTTCACACGCCAACCGCAGCGGCAGAACAAGCGGTTCCCTGTTTGGCAGATTTGTACGAACTTCATCTCGATCGATCTCAGGCGTTGAATCTTGCCGTTTCGCAGTATCTGAATGGAGAACACGATCGTTTGGCAGGGCTGCGCGATCGCATGTCTCGGTTGAAGCTCGATCGAACGTTGAAACAGGAAGCGCAGGTTGTGTCTTGGCTGCGTCAACGCTTGATCCAATCGACGCAAAGGCGCTTTGAAACGGCAACCCAGCATTGCCAGATGCTACAAGAGAAATTAACCACGCTTGATCCGCAGGCAGTTTTGCAGCGAGGCTATGCAGTGGTACGAGCAGAGTCGGGCATTGTGCGATCGACCTCTGATGTCTCGCTGGGCGAAGATTTGACGGTTCAGCTTGCACAAGGAAGGCTCAAGGTTACAGTCACCGACATCGTGCAGACATCAGCTAAAACTGAAGACTAGACATGACAAATAAAGA
>DATJEM010000305.1:0-2153 GCA_035496615.1 Leptolyngbya sp. | reverse complement strand
TTTGTTTGAGGCTGGGCGAGTTGGGGACGGGCGATCGTATCGGTATTAGGAGCAGAAAAAAGCTGATTTGAGGGCGTTGAGTCCGGTCGATCGGAGTCTTGTGGAGTTACAGCTTCAGCCGTTTCGTCTTTTGGAGCGATTCTAATGTCGTTCATCAGCAACGGGAGAGAATCGATATCGGCTCCGATCGCTTGGTCTTCGCGAGACAGCGTTTCGTTTGGGGTCGAGATGCCAAAATAGCTGGCAAGTTCTGGGCGGCTGAAGAACTCCCATGCGAACAAAACGAGGAAGATCAGCGCGATCGCAGGTGTCCAAAAAATCGGACGACTTAGCGGACGCAACCGAGCCAACCCATACCGAACCCAAGACGACTGACGACGCATAAATGAACCTTGACTGCTTAAGCCGATTGTATTCGATCGAACCTAAAAGGCGCGATCTGCTTCATCAAATCACCGTACGATCGCTGCATTTAAGACGGCAAATTAATCTAACTGAATGCCGCGAATCGAATAATCTAACAACTGCATCGGATGAAGGACGGGAACTGATTTATTTTGCAGTTTCAAATGTCGAGAAATTTGCACATAGCAGCCAATATTCGCGGATGCGATCAGAGTCGCTCCGGTATTCGTTAAATTCTCAACTTTCTGCCGCCCTAACTCATTCGCCACTTCGGGCTGAAGAATGTTGTAAATTCCAGCACTCCCACAACACAGCGCTGCGTCTACAGGCTCCCGAAGTTGGACACCGGGAATTTTCCGCAGCAACTGGCGCGGCTGAACACTGATTTTTTGACCGTGCAGCATATGACACGCATCTTGATACACCAGTGTTAAAGGCTGATCTTGCAGCGGCGCAAGGGGCGCAGTTAACCCGACATCCGCGAGGAATTCCTGGACATCTTTGACTTTGCGAACAAAAGCTTCTGCTTTCTCGCGATAGTTCGGATCGTCTTGCAATATGTGACCATATTCTTTCAGCGTGTGACCACAGCCAGACGCATTGATCAAAATGGCATCGACTCTGGTTTCTGCGAACGTATCGATCGTTTGTCGCGCAAATTGTTTCGCTTGTTCGTCTTGCCCTTGATGATGAGACAATGCACCACAACAGCCTTGAATCTGCGGCACAACCACTTCACACCCGTTTGCGGTTAAAACTCTTACCGTGGAATCGTTCACATCGGGATTGAACAAGCGCTGCACACAGCCAAGAATCATGCCGACTCGATAGCGTTTTTCGCCTTGTGCCGGAATAAGAGCGGGAATTGAATCAGTGAAAGCTTTCGCGGGAATTGTCGGTAACATTGCTTCCATTGCGGCAAGCTGAGGCACGATCGCATCTAGGAACTTCATCGATCGGACTAATTTTTGCAGCCCCGATTTCTGATACAGCCCCAAAGGACGTAACAAAGTTCGCATCCGATCCGGGTAGGGAAACACCGAGAAAATGAACTGACGTAGCAGCTTTTCGGGCAGCGATCGTGGATTTTGGCGCTCAATCTGAGGGCGAGTTGCCGAAATTAGCTTGTCGTATTGCACTCCCGACGGGCAAGTTGTCACACAAGCAAGACAGCCTAGACAAGAATCGAAATGCTGAACGGTGGCGGCATTCAGCGGAATTTCGCCTTCATTAATGCCGTCCATCAGATAGATGCGTCCTCGCGGCGAATCCATTTCTTTGCCAATCACGCGGTAGCTCGGACAAGTCGAAAGACAGAAGCCGCAATGCACACACGAATCGATCAGGGCTGGATCAGGAGGATTTTGGGCATCAAAACCGGGACTGTTTGTGGAATTATCAAGTGTGGGATCAGAGGTTTGCATGATCAAATTCCGCCTACGAAACGATGAGGACTAAATAAAGTTTGAGGATCGAATTCAGCTTTGATGCGTTTCATTAAATCGAGGGCGTTGCCAGAGTAGCCCCACACTTCAAGCCGTTGTTTGAACTCGATCGAGGCTTGCAAAACCGAGAGATATCCCCCGGCGGCTTCACAGATCGATCGTACTGCTAAAATCTGCGTGGTTCGGGCTTCTAGCACGCTCAATCGCCCGACTCCGCTCCCGGCATGAATCAAAACTTCCGCAGTGGGTAAAAGTGCAGCAATTTGAGTGAGAACCGCAACCGCTTCAGAAGGCTTTACTCCT
>DATJEM010000304.1:0-3981 GCA_035496615.1 Leptolyngbya sp. | reverse complement strand
CCCGGCAGGGTATTGATCAATGTGGTGGAACACTGCGATCGGGGAAGTCGCGCGATAAGTGAAAAACTCGATCGCGACTCGCCCATCTAGAAACATTTGGACTTTGGGGGAAAAGTCTTTTGGTGGTTCGGTGCGCCATTGCCAATGGAAAAATTGACAGGACTGGGAAGATGTAGGCAGGCGATCGATGAGACGACAATCGCTCCAGGTCGCAAATCGTCCAGCTTTACCGAATTCAAGCAGTTCGCGACGGAGCAGAGAAGCGATCACGAATGACATCAAAGACTGATCTCCGTCGATCGCGCTCATAAAATCGGTGAGTGCGCCTTCTGGTTTTGGGGGCATGTCGCGTCCGCCAGCGGCTAAGAGGGCTTTTTCGAGGGAAGATGTGGTGCTGAACTGCTCTGGAACTGCCCAAGTGATTCCGGTACCATCTTCGTCCATTTGGTAAAGATAGCTGACCAAACGCAACCCAGATTTGAGCTTCAGTCCGGGAAGTTTCATGAATGTTGACCCCGGATTTACCGCGCTGATAAACCACTGTCCCTGACGATTTGGCATTTGAGTCGCTTCTACCAAAGACCCACCAAAATGAAACAACCTGCCCAAGCCTTCTAAAGATTCTGGGGTGGGCGGTTCGTCCTGATGGGCATATCGTTCCGGGTAATTTTCCGACTCTGGGACAATCAGAGCTGCTTTGAGGTGCTGTCTAATCTTTTGAACGGCTTCGAGGGGGACTCTTTGGGTAGACATGAGCGAGAAAACCAAAGGGGCAAAAAGGTGACAAATTTGCTTCTAAAGTGCCCTAGATTAGGCGTGGAATTCGTACTCATCCGTTTCGCTGCCCCTTCATAATAGAAATAGCCGTTTATGTTGCTCAGTCATGCCCAGAGATTTGCGCGGATTTATCAGACAGCTTGAAGAACGCGGACAGTTGCGCCGCATTTCTACTCTGGTTGATCCGGACTTAGAGATTGCTGAGATTGCAACTCGGATGTTGCAGCATGGGGGTCCTGGATTGTTGTTTGAGAATGTCAAAGGATCGGCTTATCCGGTAGCCGTCAATTTGATGGGCACGGTAGAACGAGTCTGTTTGGCGATGAATATGGAGTCGCCACTAGAGCTTGAGACGCTAGGGAAAAAGTTGGCATTGTTGTATCAGCCGCGTCCGCCGAAGAAATTTTCGCAAGCGATCGAGCTGGGTAAAGTTCTCTACGATGTGGTGCAGGCGAAACCGTCACGGGATTTTCTCCCTGCTTGTCAGCAAGTCGTCCTCAAAGATGATCAGGTCGATTTTGACAAATTGCCATTGTTGCGGGTATATCCGGGTGATGCGGGCAAAGTTGTGACGCTGGGATTGATGATCACTAAAGATCCGGAGACGAAAATTCCCAATGTCGGTGTGTAACGGTTGCAGGTGCAGTCGAAAAACACAATGACCGTGCAGTGGCTTTCGGTGAGAGGCGCGACGCGGCACTTGAGAAAAGCGGCAGAACGAGGAGAAAAATTGGAAGTTGCGATCGCGCTCGGCGTTGATCCGCTGATCATTCTTGCCGCCGCAACTCCGCTGCCTGTAGATCTTTCAGAGTGGCTATTTGCCGGATTGTACGGTGGGGCAGGCGTTCACTTAGCGAAGTGCAAAACGGTAGATTTGGAAGTGCCTGCGGATTCGGAGTTTGTTCTAGAAGGGACGATCGCGCCGGGAGATACGGCGATCGACGGTCCAGCGGGAGATCATATGGGCTATTACGGTGGTGTGAATGAAACAGCCCCGTTGCTCCGATTTCACTGTATGACGCATCGCAAAGATCCGGTTTATCTAACGACGTTTAGCGGTCGTCCGCCGAAAGAAGATGCGATGATGGCGATCGCGCTGAATCGAATTTATACCCCAATTTTGAGACAGCAGGTTCCTGAAATCATTGATTTCTTTTTGCCAATGGAGGCATTGAGCTATAAAGCGGCGGTGATCTCGATCGAGAAATCTTATCCAGGACAGGCGAGGCGAGCGGCGTTAGCCTTTTGGAGTGCGCTGCCGCAGTTTACCTACACCAAGTTCGTGATTGTGGTGGACAAAGATATTAACATCCGCGATCCAAGAGCGATCGTGTGGGCGATCACCTCGAAAGTCGATCCGGCGCGAGATGTGTTTATTTTGCCGGAGAATCCGTTTGATTCATTGGATTTTGCAACTGAGAAACCCGGATTGGGCAGCCGCATGGGGATCGATGCAACGACGAAAGTTTTCCCAGAGACCGATCGACCCTGGGCAGATCCGCTGAAGTCTGATCCGGATGTGGCGGCAATGGTCGATCGACGGTGGGCAGAGTATGGACTGGCGGATCTTGACTTGGGCAAGGTTGATCCCAACCTGTTTGGCTACCAGATTGACCACTAATTTTTGGACGCTCAAAAAATAGCTCAAAGGTTGAAACTTTTTATGTCGTGAAAACCCGCTCTCAGGTTGGGCGATCGTCGGAGAGGGCTTGGGCGATTTTTTGGGCGATGATCGCGCTGATCGCCAGTCCTCCAACGACTTCAGCCGCTCGAATGATCGGTTTCAGGTCGTTTGATCGATGGCGATCGAACACTTCTTGCGTGATCCATTCTGTGGTTGCTTTGAAGTTATGAACCGGAGTCGGCAAGAGTTCCAAATACACTCCTTGCCGGATCAAATGTCCCAGTTCTCCAGTCAGTTCAACCTCATCAAAAAGATTGGCAACACCATTGTTCATGCCCAGCTTTAGCAATGTTCCACGTAGCCCAACTCTAGCAGGCTTGAGATCATATCCCAGTGCTAAAGCTTTGAGATTGTAAGCGATCGCGGCTCCCTGCTGATAGGCAACCTGAGCCGTGGGCGGCAGTGCCTTCAAATTAGGATGTTGCGCTTCAGTATGCGTCGATTGATCCGTTTGGGTCGTTGGATGTTCGTATTCATCGCCTCCCTGATTGTGGGTTGAGGTCACTCTCGAAGAATGGTCAGTTTGAAAATCAACGGCGCAGTCTCCGCCCGCAAAGACTTCAGGAAAATCTGGAAGTTGCAACGTTGGAGTCACCGACAATCGACCATGCTTGTTACGATGTCGATCGGGAATGGGCAGAGATTTGATCAAAGGATTGGTATTGGTTCCCGTAACCCAAACGATCGTTCCGGCTTCGATCTCGCCGGATTGGTGGTTCCGCTTGTATTCCACTCGATTTGGGCGAACTGCACTCGCTTCCGCCCCGATTAGCAGTTCGACTGAAGCCGTTCGATCGTGTAAAGCTTTCTCAGCGGTGTCGCGCAGTTGACTATTGATATCGCCTTTGAGAATTTCGCTATGATTCATCAGCACAAGCTGCACTTCGTCGGGGTTGCCTCCGATCGCTTCATACCACTGCGGCACTAAATCCGCTAATGTCGCTGCCATTTCCACCCCAGACGGGCCGCCTCCGATCACGACAATTCTCAGTAGACGCAGGCGTTGTTCAGGATCATCAAGCTGAACGGCACGCTGTAGGCAATCTCGGAGATGGCGATCGATAGCGATCGCGTCTGCTTGTGTCCGAAACGGTAAAGCATTCTCCCGTGCGCCTTCTACGCCGAAGTATCCCGTGACGCTGCCCACGGCTAACACTAAATTGCTGTAGGAATAAGTATCCCCATTGACAAGCTGAACTTGACGCTGATGTAAGTCGATCGCGCTAGCTGCACTTTGAACGAACAGGACACCGCTATGTTTCAGTAGCGTTTCGTAGCGGGGTACGACTTGATCCGGTTCCATCTCACCGCTGAAGTATTCATACAGTAAAGGTTTGAAACAGAAGCGTTCTTGTGGATCAATGAGTACAATCGATCGCGGATAGTGTGAATGGCTAAGATGCAGCGCAGTAAACAATCCTGCAAAGCCACCGCCCACAATGACAGTTTGATAAACCGGAGTTGCCATCTTAAAGTTAATCCATTTTAGAAAAGTACTGATTCGGGTTGATGTTTTGTCG
>DATJEM010000303.1:0-10758 GCA_035496615.1 Leptolyngbya sp. | reverse complement strand
TGCGACACCATGATTGGTCAATCATGATGCAGAAGCCAAAGCTGCTGCTGGGCTTGCGCCGGTTTTATAATCTTTGGGGCGTGGGACTTGTAGTCTTAGCGATCGCGGTTTATCTCTCAATTCTTGCCTCAATTCTTGCCATCGTTGCTCATCTTGATTTGTCATTTCTTTGATCTCTAAGTCGATGGCTAATTGTTCCAAGCGCGATCGCTCGATTGCTTCTCCTAATGTGCTTTCATTGCCTCCAATCGCCCAGTCTTCCATCCCATGCTTCCAACAGTGATTCTTTCTGTAGCATTAACTTTCGGCTCTCCCAAATCAGGAACACTCTTTGGGCGTGAGATCATAGAATTGCGTCCTAATGCGGAGAAGGATTTCATGCGTTGAGCGCTGACTTTCCCCAGGGCAACATGAGCATCAACGCGCAATGATAAAAATTGAGTGCGCCAAAGCTCGATCGTGTCTGTTGTTCTAAGCGGGATTTGATCGACTCGCAGAGATTCATGTGACGAATCCCTAAAACCAACGCAAGCAAGTTCTATCTGTTCCAATCTTTTACAACACCAAGTACTTCTGGAGCATTTGCAGTTTTATCAGCTTCGATCGATAACTTTGCTGTATAGTCGCCCCACCCCAACGATCGGGTAACTAGATTCCAGCAATAAAATCAATTCGCACTATTGGCTGACTAAATTTTTGCAGTTTCTAATTGATTCAGTGCTAAAAGAGGCAAACCTTCTAGCACAAACCGTTTAGATTGCTCTAATCGACAGGAACTTTCAGAATTTGAGTCAGTCCAACTTCTAAGTCCAAGCTTAAGTAGCGCGATCGCGCAATTTATCGCTTGACTTGAGGATGAGTTTCCGGGAAATTAACAAATGTTAGAAATTCGATAAATTGTGACAAACTGATCCAGAACGCTTGATTGATTGTTGTTAACTGTTAATTGAAAGCCTGTATTGTCATGGGGAATGCAATGAACTCTCGATCGCTTCGAGTCACCCGCAAGGGGTCGCTCCTCTCGTTGTTGACTACAAAATTCAAAACACCGAAGGCTTGGGGATTTGGGCTATTGATTTGGGCGATCGCCACCCTACCTGCCCAGGCAAAATCCTCGATCGATTTGCGAGTCGCGATCGAACAAGATGTGCCGCAAGTCAATATCGGTAGCTCAGTCAACGCTCAAGTTTTAGACAGTTCTCGGCGCGTCCTCGGCGAGATTCAAGGCATGAACGGCTTCGCAGCACAGGCGAAAAATGGTGGCGTTGCCCTGGACAAATGGACATCTGGCGCGCTGTGGATCGTGCCCAAAGATGAAAACGGCGTGGTTTGGATCGGCGATCGTTGGTATCGCGGTCGCGTATATATTGTTCCCACCGGAAAAGGACTGACCGCCGTAAACTACGTAGACTTAGATCAGTATCTATTCAGCGTTCTGGGTAGCGAGATGAACGGCAATTGGCCCCAAGAAGCGCTGAAAGCTCAGGCAGTCGCGGCTCGTAGCTATGCCCTTTACGAACGGCAAGATAGCAGAAACGGTATTTTCGACGTGGGTGATACGACCGGATGGCAGGTTTACAACGGCATTCAAGGCGAATCGACCGGAACTCAGCAGGCAGTCCTTGCCACGGCTGGACAGATCCTAACCAATAACAATCAAGTGATTAATGCAGCTTTCCACTCGTCTGCGGGAGGCTGCACCGAGAACGTTGAAGATGTTTGGGTTCAGCCTTTACCTTACTTGCGAACCGTGAAGAACAATTTCGATCAAGGTTCGCCAGTGAACGAATGGTCGAAAACCTTCTCTGCGGCTGAACTCAACAATCGATTTGGGGTCGGGAACATTCAGCGGATTGAACCTGTGAAATCCACTCCCATCTGTGGTCGAGTGAAAGAAATGCGGATTGTGGGCGATCGCGGCTCCAAAATCGTGACGGGAGAAGCGGTTCGCACAGCGCTGGGGCTAAGAAGCACCTTGTTCGCGATCGCTCCCCAATTTCAGCCAGTTGCCAGTAAAACAAGTCAGAAACAATCTCCGTCTGGATTCGTGATCAACGGTCGGGGCTTCGGGCACGGTCTCGGCATGAGCCAATGGGGAGCATACAACATGGCACGTCAAAACAAAAACTATCAAGAAATTTTGTCTACGTATTATCTCAACACCACGCTGGCATTGATCGATGCAAAGTGATCGATGCAAAGTGAATCATTCTTCGCCCTCTAATCGCCGCTGCCATTCCGCATCAATTTGATCCGATCGCTCGATCTCTTGTTCAGTCAAATCACGATCGGTCGAATAGATCAGATCCGAGGGTTGAATCACTGTTTCAGCGGCAAATTGTTCCGCGTAGGCAAGTTTTTGCTGCACGATCGCCGCCGCTTGATTGAGTTGGTTGGCGCGAGATTCGCGATCGCGGTTCCGTGCCAGAATCCCTTGATTACGCCGTTTGATCGAGAAGTAACGGATCGCAGGCGTTAACAGATAGGCGACTGCATAGCCGAGCGAGACAAATCCCAGCACTTTGAAAATTGTGGCACTGGTCGCCGCCGTGATTCCGGTAAGAACGATCGCCAAAACGAACAGCACCACTCCTAATCCCGCTGCTAGCGTAATCTGTCCGCTACTTGCCTTGCTGAATGGATAAATTGCTTCGCGTAGAAATTTTGGGAGCCATTGCCGATCGCGTTGCGAAACGGTCGTTTGCAAAGAAGGAAATTGATAGACAAACTGACCTTCAGGGCTAACTTCTGGGCGACCATCAAATCGCGCCAACACCGGAAGCATATACTGTTCAGAATCTTGATCAGATAGTGTTCCAACCGAATCTAAAAACGGGGCAATTTGTTCTGCAATCACGGCTCCGCGATGGCTACGGATTACAGCGGCGATCGACTGCCAGCGACGATCTTCTAAATCTGCATTGGGGTTGCCATCCCCAAACAAGAATGAGTAAATCGATTCAAGGAAATTCAGATCCGATTTCTGGCGATCGCGGCTTCGCTCCTCATAGTTGGGGCTAAAAATCCAGAAAAAGTCCGGGGTAAACCAAATCGTCGGCATCGAAAAATCACCGCCTCGATCGTTGTCACGACTGGAATTCATTGCGATCGTGAGCGCGATAATCGCCAGAAACGATGCCACGATCAACAGCACCAGCAAGATCCCAAACGACATCCGAATTAGATAGAACAAAACGCGCCAAATTTTCTCCCAAGTTTCCTTCCGGCGCAGTCGAGCATCTTTCTCGCGTAAAACATGACGAAAATTTCGGGGAAACTGATAAACCACTTCACCCGATTCCGCCACCTGCAATTCTCCACCTGCTTGAGATGCCAGGGTGAGCAGTCCTTTTTCGGTCAAGTTGATATTCAAACCTGCTTGGGCAGCGACATCTCCGACTGTAGCGCGGTAGTTGAGAGATTCGATCGCGTTGAGAACGGCGGGGTTGGGGGTCGGCATGGAAGTCATAGACGTTATTCCTAAAGTAATGCCTGGGCGAAACTCATCTTTATCCCAGTATAGTTTTCTCAAAATTGTGTCGTCTTGTAGACGAATCAATCTGTCTACTCCGTTGAGCGCTAAACTAAAAACGGTCTCGTCGCATCACACATCTTTTTTGCATCCTATGCCTAGAACTCAACGCAACGACAACTTCATCGATAAAAGTTTCACCGTCATGGCGGATCTGATTCTGAAGGTGTTTCCTGCCACCCGCAAAGAAAAAGAAGCCTTTGCTTATTACCGCGATGGGATGTCTGCTCAGGCGGATGGCGAATATGCAGAAGCGCTTGAGAACTACCATGAAGCGCTTAAGCTCGAAGAAGACTCAAACGATCGCAGCTATATTCTCTACAACATTGGCTTAATTCACGCCAGCAACGGCGAACATCAAAAAGCATTGGGATTTTATGAGGAAGCCTTAGAAGAAAATCCTCGTCTGCCGCAAGCTTTGAATAACATCGCAGTGATCTACCACTATTTGGGTGAACAAGCGAAGGAAGACGGCAAAGAAGAAGAGGGTGAAAAATACTTAGAAGAAGCAGCAGAGTATTGGAAACGCGCCATTCTGCAAGCTCCTAACAATTATATTGAGGCGCAAAACTGGCTCAAAACGACGGGTCGCGCCAATATCGATGTATACTTCTAACCGATTTATTTGGAAATCCTCATGATCGATCGCGAACAAGTCCAAAAGGTGGCGCATCTCGCTCGGCTCCAACTCACATCCGACGAAGAAGAGACATTCACAGCGCAGCTCAACACGATTCTCGACTATTTTGATCAGTTGAGCGAATTAGATGTAGCCGATGTGCAGCCGACGACTCGCGCGATCGATGTCAGCAATGTAGTCCGAGCCGACAAACATCACCCTTACGAAGGGCGAGAAGCAATCTTAGAAGGCGCACCCGATCGGGATGGCGAATTTTTCAAAGTGCCAAAAATTGTTACGGGCTGATGGCGATGGGCAAATTGACCACTCACGTACTAGACACTGTTCGCGGTATCCCAGCCGCAAAGGTTAGAGTTGAGCTTTGGGCGGTTGACACACGAACCGACCAGCGCACCCAGCTTAAAGCAGTAACGACAAATTTGGATGGGCGTACCGATCTCCCGATGCTAAACGAATCGGAAATCAAGGTTGGAATCTACGAGTTGGTGTTTTCAATCGGGGAGTATTTTACCAATCGAGCATCGGAGATCGCAAATCCGGCATTTCTCGATCGGGTTCCAATTCGATTTGGCATTGCCGACGCAACGGCGCACTATCACGTCCCGCTTCTCGCCTCTCCGTGGTCCTATAGTACCTATCGAGGCAGTTAGCGAGAACTTATATTTGCATTGTTAAAAATATTCAGCAAGACGTTGCGATACAGCTTTTTGCCGTTGGCGTTGAGATGAACGCCATCGATCGTCATTTCCCCTTTGAGCGCGTGATCCCGAAACAGCGGCTGAATTTCACTTGCGTCTAACTTTACATCCTGCTCCGCTGCAACCTGCCGAATGAGCGAACTGATCTCGTCTACTCGATCGAGCGTTCCGGCGACATCCGGATTTTGGCTGGCTTCAACCGTGGAATAAAAAGCAGGAATCAGCGTAATTTCTGATGCCCCTAATCCGCGCGATAGCGTCACAATCTGGCGCAAATTATTCTTAAAATCAATGTCGCTAATTGAAAACATCGCGTCGTTTGTGCCGATCGCAATGATCGCTTTCTGACACTGCACGTTGCCGGATTTTAGCTGTTTGAGTTGTGCTAGCAGTGAAACCGAACTCATTCCGCCCACCGCAAAATTGTAGTTCGATTCGCCTAATGTATTACCGAGCGCAGACGAAATCGAATCGCCAAAAACGCATCCTGTATAACGTTTTCCGCTACTCGCAGTAATTTGCGACCTTACTTTCGTTTGCCACCAATCCACCGACGAGAGCTTATCCACCTTCGGAGAAGAGACCGCGGGAAGAACATAGGGTGAACTGACCAGCAGCGTCGCTCCGATCAGTAGACTTAGCTGAAAATATCGCTTCATTCCCGACTCACTCCTTTCAAATAATTGCTTTCGTTAGACCTGAATGTAACGAACTCCGTTCAATAGTTCCTACCCGTAATGATGAAATCGAGTTTACCCAAAGTTAGATCTCCCGTCCAACCGCGATCGCGTCAGGACAAACTCCAAAATCTACAAACGCTAAAAACTCACATTCCTTAACAAACCACAAACTTGTGAACTCACGCAAGCCCGAATGAGTAGAATTTCTAGGAAACGAGAAACCAAATGGTGCGATCGGGCACTCCTGGAATTGTTTTGCGTCAGCCAGAGAAACGTTCTCTATCCGCAGGATTATGGCATGAGCCTAAACAATAAAAAGTTTTGATTTAGCGTTGGCTCTTGTCCCGAAGCGAGGACGCAATGCTTGTAAACTGTGGGGCGAGTTCATTGCAATTTGCTTTTGATATTGATTGAGTTTCTCATGCTGATTCAGTTTTATTCCTGGCTCCAACGTTGGAAAAAGGCGGTTCTCATCCCGCTCTTTTTGATGTCATTTATCACGGTTGTTCTGACGAGTTCGCCTGGAATGGCGCAAGTTGGACTTCCTGATCTTTCGCCCTCAAACGCCCCAACCTCGATCATTCCGTCTATTCTCCGTCCTGAAATTCGTGGAGTTTGGCTGACGTTCAATGATCTGGATGTGATGAAAGATCGAGCGAAAGTGCAAGATGCAATGTCTCAATTGGGGCGCTTGAATTTCAACACGATTTATCCGGTCATCTGGAATTCGGGATATGTCACCTATCCAAGTGCAGTCGCTCGACAGCAAGGGATTCAGCCGTTTGTCTATCAAGGATCAGATGGGCACGACATTCTGGCGGATGTGGTCGATCGCGCTCATCAGCAAGGGTTACTCGCGATTCCGTGGTTTGAGTTTGGCTTCATGACTCCGCTGACTTCAGAACTTGCGGTAAATCATCCTGAATGGCTGACGCAGCAGCGCAACGGCGACCAAACTTCGGTGGGCGGCGCGGGCGAAGTTGCTTGGCTCAATCCGTTCCATCCTGGAGTTCAGCAGTTCATCACGTCGCTCGTGGTGGAAGTGATGACTCAATATAATGTGGATGGCATTCAGTTTGACGACAATATGAGCCTGCCGCGTGAGTTTGGCTACGATGCCTACACGCGATCGCTCTACAAACAAGAAACGAAAAAAGATGTCCCCTCAAATCCTGCCGATCAAGCCTGGATGCGGTGGAGAGCCAACAAAATTACGGCTTTTATGACGCAATTGAAGCGAGCAGTTCGCGATCGCAAGCCAAATGCCATTTTCTCAATTTCGCCCAACTACTATGACTTCGCCTACAAGTTTCATCTCCAAGACTGGCTTGCCTGGGTGCAGCAGGGCATCGCGGATGAGTTGATTGTGCAAGTGTATCGCCCAGATCTTCAAAGCTTTATTGAGAAGATTTCGCGACCAGAGATGCAAATGGCTCAACAAAAAATCCCGACTGGCGTTGGCGTATTTACAGGACAGCGCACGAATCCAGTTTCGATCCGCCAAATTCAGGAGCAGACTCAAGCGGCACGCGATCGCGGTTTGGGAGTTGCTTATTTCTATTATGAGAGCCTTTGGGATATTGCTGCCGAACCTGCGGATCAACGCAAGGCGGGATTTGAAGCCCTGTTTCCGGCTCCTGCTTATCGATCGGCACTACGATAAAGCAACGCTGCGCTCAAGCGAATCTTCAGACTGTCTTTTGAATTTGGGAATCGAGATGTGTCAAAATGTAAAGCGTGCGGATAACTTCTTCTTCTTCTACTGCCTTAACTCCGACTGCTGTTGCCCTGGGAAACTTTGATGGTATCCATTTGGGGCATCGGCAGGTCATCGTGCCTGTGCTCAATATTGACAACTCTCTGCGTCCGACTGTTGTCACTTTCAACCCTCATCCCAAAGCATTCTTTACGGGAGAAACGCGATCGCTGCTGACTCCTCAAGCCGAAAAAGTGCTGCATCTTGAAGCGATTGGAGTCGAGCAACTCGTCTTACTCCCGTTCGATCGAGAATTGGCAAAGTTGACCCCGCAGCAGTTTGTTGAAGAGATTTTGGTGAATCAAATTCAAGCACGGCACGTCAGCATTGGAGCAGATTTCTGCTTCGGCTGTCAGCGATCGGGGACGGCTGAAGATCTACAAGCGATCGCAGCAACGTTTGGAATTAGCGTGACGATCGTCTCCTTATTGCGGCTTCATGGAATTCGGATTAGCAGCACTGCGATTCGAGACGCATTAATTTCAGGAGACTTGCAAACCGCAAATCAAATGCTGGGGCGACCGTATCGGCTCGTTGGGCAAGTGGTCAAAGGGCAACAGATCGGACGGACGATCGGGTTTCCAACAGCAAACTTACAGCGGGCGGAAGATAAGCTTGTGCCGCGTCAAGGGGTTTACGGGGTTAGAGTTTCAGGGGTGGCAGAAAGTTCAATTCTCGGCGTGATGAACATTGGCAATCGTCCGACGGTGAATGGATTGAGTCAAACGATCGAAGTTCATTTGCTTGATTGGTCGGGAGATTTGTACGGTAAAACCTTGAGTGTCGAACTTGAAGAGTTCATCCGACCCGAACAAAAATTTGCCTCACTCGACGATCTCAAAGCTCAAATCAAAGTAGACTGCGAAGCCGCACGAACTGCACTGACCGCGTTGTCCTAAGATTTTGCGCTGACATCGGGAACACTGGCTATGATCAACAGGCTTTACCCAGCAGGATTGTGCCATGAGAGAGCGAATCGAGCAGCTCACCCAGCATTTAAGTTTAGCGATCGTGGGCAAACAAGAAGCTATTCAGTTAATTCTCGTTGCACTCTTATCGGGCGGTCATGCTTTATTAGAAGACGTTCCGGGGGTCGGAAAAACATTGTTAGCCAAATCGCTGGCTCGATCGATTAACGGGCGATTTCAGCGGCTTCAATGCACGCCCGATTTGTTGCCGACCGATGTCACCGGAACGAATATTTGGAACCCTCGCACGGGCGAATTTGAGTTTATGGCGGGTCCGATTTTCGCCAATGTGCTACTCGCGGATGAAATCAACCGAGCGACACCGAGGACACAATCGGCACTGCTTGAAGTGATGGAAGAACAGCAAGTGACGATCGATGGCGTGTCGCGCAAAGTCCCGACTCCCTTTTTTGTGATCGCGACGCAAAATCCAGCCGAGTACCAAGGCACATTTCCGTTACCCGAAGCGCAGATGGATCGATTTGCCTTATCGCTCTCGTTGGGATATCCAACCGAATCGGAAGAACTGCAAATGTTAGAGCGGCTGCAATCTGGAAAGCGGGTTGAAGATTTGCCGCCTTGTATCAGTATGGAAGAGATTCGCGAACTGCAATTGTTGTGTTCTCAAGTCCGGGTGGAGTCATCCCTGCAACAGTACATTTTGAATCTGGTGCGATCAACGCGCCAAGATGAGGAAATTCTTTTGGGAGTCAGTCCACGCGGAACCGTATCGCTGCAAAAAGCCGTGAAAGCGCTGGCATTTTTAGCAGGTCGAGATTATGTGATTCCGGATGACATCAAAGCGATCGCGCCTCATGTCTTAGCGCATCGGATGATTGCATCGGGGGGAAATCGAACTCGTGTGATCGTCGATCGACTCTTGCGAACGATCGCGATTCCCTAGGAATAAGTAACCCGAACTCAGGTTCGCTCAACTTGCGATCGCGAATTAAGTCTGCAACTCGTTCTGCAACAAACTATTCTCTTCCTTCGCAAGACTTGATACATTGTTGGCGGGCGACAAAAATTTAAAAGAAAACGTTCACTTCTTCTAAACTGTCGCTATAACTAAATATCATTTCAAGTTTCTAGAATTTAGAAACGCTGCTGTGTCGAGTTGATGCTGTCTTGCAGGTAATCCCATGAGCGAAGCTGAAATCCCAAATCATTCTGATTCAGTTGAGACCCGATCTGAATCTACGCCTGAAAGCGGTTGGACAACTGTCAATTTTCCCAACGCGATCGAGATCCATACGATTCCAGAAGCCGAACCTGAACCCGCTCAAGTGGGACTGCGCGTCAAAGATCTCGAACAGCAAAACCAAAGCCTACGATCGAGAGTCGCAAACTTGGAATTTTTGCTGGGCGAATCACACGCCACATTAAAATCTGAAACGAAGCGGCTAGAAACGCAAATCAGCACTCAGCAAGCCGAAGTAGACCAACGATCGGCGCGAGAAACCCATTTAACGCAGCAGCAAGCCGCGATGATCGCCAAACAGCGTCAGGCGTTAGAGGCATCGCGCCAAAGATTACAAGATCAAGAAGATCAACTGACTCAACAGCTTCAAACGATCGCAACGACTCAAGCAGAAGTGGTTCAGCTTTCTCAGGCGCTCGATCAAGCTCATCAAGCCCAGCAAAAACAGCAAATTTTGATCGAAACGTTGACGGTACAGCTTGAAGTGAGCCAAACACAAGTTGCCCAGTTGGAGCGGGATTGCGCTTTGACGAAGCAACAATACGATGAGCAAATTCAGCAGGTTCGTCAATCGGAAACGGCAGTCCGAGATTTGCGATCGCGCCTCCACCGTCAGCAACAATACACGCTGCAATTCAAAGCCGCTTTAGAAAAATGCCTAGATGTTTCCGTCACCCAAAAGATTGAAGAGTCCGTCGATCACGCAATTTCCGCAAGCGAATTGCATTCTGAAACCGCTGAACCCGTTAAATTCGTCAAGGCACAGCCTGTTCAGCCCTGGTCTACAACGCTCAACTATCGCTCCATTTGGGACAGTGAACCGGAAGCAGTGACTAACTCGATCGCAGTGCCACTGGAGAGCGTCTGGGCAACCGCTCCAGATGATGCCAGTCTGTTTGAAGAACCGGACGAACCGGACTTGATCGAGGCGGCGACCCCGATCGAAGCCGTTGAACCTGATTTTATCGAGCCGACTGACTACAGCGACATTGCTCCACCGGAACCGATGACGGTACATCCGCCGTTAAGCTATACGATCGCCCGATCGACGGCTGAAGAACCCCCGGTTCATGCCGACATTCACCTATTTGCCCCTACTGCAAATCAGACGAATAAGCCTGCGGATGTGATCGATGAGCCGATTGAATCGATTGAATCAATTTCTGAATCAATTTCGGTTGAGGAACCCACGATCGCAGCCGAGGCAATTCCAGTCGAAGCCCCGATCGAAGAAGTTACAGCAAATCCGTTTCACTTCGCGTTACCTCCTGCGATCGAGCCAG
>DATJEM010000302.1:0-2644 GCA_035496615.1 Leptolyngbya sp. | reverse complement strand
TTAGCAGCCTTCGATCAGACTCAAATTGCAGGTGTAAAGGCGGTCGAAATCTACTCAAAGCTGCGAGTTCTGGGAAAGCCAGGGGCAGGAAAAACGACTTTCTTACAGTATTTAGCAGTTCGGTGCAACCAAAGTCGGTTTGCCGCAAATCGAGTTCCTGTGTTTGTCACATTGAGAGACTTCGCGGATGAATCTAGAGAAGGGTTGAACTTGTTTAACTATCTTCGCCGTGAATTTCTCGCGTCTGGTATTTCAGAGCCGTCTACCCTTGAAACGCTGCTGCGATCGGGGAAACTGTTGCTGTTGCTAGATGGATTAGATGAAGTGCAGGATCAAGCGCGCCGGACGGTTGCGAATGAAATTCGCCGTCTTTGCGAAAAGTACCCGCAGAACTTATTTGTTGTGACTTGTCGAACAGCGGCACAAGCGCTTCATCTCAATCGATTCACTGATGTAGAGGTTGCACCGTTTACACAAGATCAGATTGTAGTGTTTGCTCAGAAGTGGTTTGCAACCTTCACAAAAGCCATCCCTCAAGCCACAAGTCAATCTACAAGTCAATCTACAAGTCAAGCGGGACAGAAGCAGGCAGTTGAATTTATTCAGGTGTTAAGCTTGCCTGAAAATTTGCCCTTTCGTCGGCTTGCTGTTACTCCTTTGTTTCTTCACCTTGCTTGCTGGATATTTCATCATCAAGGTAAATTGCCGACTCAACGATCGGAGTTTTACAAGCAATGTCTCGATCTGCTGCTGAGAAAATGGGACGAAGCGAAAGGAATGGAGCGCGAGGAAATCTATCATGGATTTTCAATTCCTCAAAAACTGAAACTGTTCAGTCGAATTGCAACAATCACGTTTGAGCAAGGAGACTATTTCTTTGAACGCCAAATGGTCGAACGCCAAATTGAGGACTATCTTCGCGACTTACCGAATGCTTCGACAGAACTGGAAGAACTCCAGGCAGAGAGTGAAAGTATTCTCCGGCAGATCGAACTACAGCATGGACTTTTATCAGAACGAGGACAAGGCGTTTTCTCCTTCTCGGATCAGGTCTTTCAAGAGTATTTCACGGCTCAGAAAATTGTTGCTAGCCATCATTTACAAGTTTCTGATCGATCGCTAGAACAGCTTGTGAGTCATATCACTGATCCGCGTTGGCGAGAAATCTTCCTATTGACCGTGACGATGCTGCGGAGCGCCGAGTCTTTGATGCAGTTGATGAAACAACAAATTGATGCGATCGCGGCTGAAGATCCGGATCTACAAGCTTTTCTAAGCTGGGCAAGCAAACGATCGCTAGCTGCACCGTCTCAAGCTGCGATGATTCAGCTATTTTATCTTGCTCTGGCTCGGATTCCCTGCCTTGCTCCACGGTTTGCGATCGCGGGTATGCTTAATCACCTCCAACCAAATTGGCAGTTTAGCCCAGAACAGCAAGCAATATTGCAGCGCTACTCTGTCGCAAGTCAACTGCTGGTTGATTGCCTTAACCGTGAGGATGAAGTGAGCGCAACTGTACGACAAGAGATTGAAACTGCATTGTTATTTGCTCAAAATCAGCCTGAGGAACGGCAGTAGATTTGGGGTAGGATGCGGCACTTAATGAATGGGCTAATGTTATCCGATCGAGACGAAAGTAAGCTTCCGATCGTTAGCGATAGTTCGGAAGCTTTTTAGCGATGAGCCTATTTATTCTCAAACCACACGATCGTACTCTATTTCCCAAGTTCTACTTGTAGAGGCGGCATCACTACCTTTCGAGCAATTCCTAGCGTTTTAAGGACTTGAATTGCCCACCAGGTTACATCGACCTGCCACCATTTCCAGCCCGCTTTTGCTACCTTCGGGTAAGCATGGTGATTGTTGTGCCAGCCTTCGCCAAACGCAAGCAGGGCGACCCACCAAAGATTACGCGACCCATCTTCGGTTTCAAAGGTTCGATTGCCAAATAAATGCGTTGCTGAATTAATCAGCCAAGTCGTGTGCCAGAGTAATACAATTCGGACAAACACGCCATAGACCACGAATGACCAACCCCCGATCGCATATAGTAGAACTCCGATCGGCAGTTGTAGGAATAAGAAATAGCGATCGAGCCAGAGGTAAAACGGAGCGCGCGCTAAGTCAGGCGCGTATCGATAATAGGTTTCAGTCGCAAAGAATTGATCTCTTGGATAGAGAATCCAAAGAATGTGACTCCACCAAAATCCTCGTTGAGCAGAATAAGGATCTTTCTCGATATCTTCAGTGAACGCATGATGTAGCCGATGTCCAGCCACCCAAAAGATCGGACCTCCTTGCATCGCAAGCGCCCCTAGAAAACCAAAGGTATACTCTAGTGCCTTCGGAACTTGAAAACTGCGGTGGGTCAGTAAGCGGTGATAACCCAGACAGATCCCGATGCTGCCGAATAACCAATGAAGGATCAGCATGACTCCGAATGCTGACCAGGAAAAAAACCAGGGCGCAAGGAGCGCGAGCAGATGAACGGTACTGAAAAAGATAACTCAGATCTTGCACCATTCTCGATAAGCTAGGCTTGGCAATGATTTCAGTACGATCTCAAATCCATAGTGTGCTGCCAGATTCACTGACTTTTGAAGCTGGCGGAGCAATTGAAACCACAAGACTGAGGCAAACAAAA
>DATJEM010000301.1:0-4978 GCA_035496615.1 Leptolyngbya sp. | reverse complement strand
AACAATTCCAGAAGCCGGAATGCCTTCAACATTCGTGTTACAGATTGTCTGACAAATTGCTTGAAGTTTAATTTGTTTCTCTGCACAGCCAAAGCCCACTTCTTCGAGAAAACGACGGGCGCTATTTCCGCCGATCGTACCGATGTAGTCAGTCCGTTTGATCCGGCTTCCGTTTGTAGCACACTTGCGTTTTGGCGAAATGCGTAACCAGATTCCAAACCGCCGTAATAGTGTTGAAAGCTGATCAATGACAACGGGCGAAGCGGTGCTGATCTCAATGCTTCTCATGCTGATAATCGCCGAAGCTTCTGCATCAAAATAGTGTTGCAAAAAGAGGCGCACACTATCGAGATTTGCAGTCATGATGAACGATGGAATAGATTTTTCCGCCGATCGCTTTCCCCAAACATAGCCACGGGATTCTATGAAAGCCTGGTATTGAACGCTTGTAAGGCGTAAACTTGCGGCTCGATCACGACGAACTTCAATGCTTGGCTGATTGATTCTGATGTCGTAGCGATCGCGGAGTTGCTGCAATGTCGATCGCAGGCTTTCCAGCACTGCAACATCTTTCTGAGTGATTCTCAACGTAGATGACTCACTTTCATATCCTTCTGCAATCTGCCACGCGAGAAGCTTTACCAAATCTGGATCTTCTGCATGCCCTTGCCAAACCAGCCGAGCCGGAACACAAACGTAATCGCCAGAAGCAAGCTGATTTGTCCAGCCCTGACTTGTCAATAGCTGATGGCGATGAGTGATCGTAATGCTGTTGCCATCTTCGAGGGTGATGCGTCGCAGAGATTCGCGGACTTGCTGGCGGTACAATCGCTTGATTGGAGCGGTTACAATCTGATGCGAAGCTTCATCGATCGAGTTCACCAGCAACGAGTTTTGAGGCTCTGACCAAAAACCTTCGCCATCAAATGTAAGTTCTCCTACATTTTGATACCAAAGCGTTTCTGCGGTTTGAAGTTCACCATTCACAAAGAGCTTGGAATCTCCTGACAAACATTTTCCCAATCCCATATCGTCTGCGAGACAAGCCCCTAAGCCCCATTTCTCTAGAAACTTCAGCCAGGCAACGCCGCGTGATTGATAAGGTCGAAGTTCGCCTTTGAATTCTTTGGGCGTTTCGATTTCTTCGAGCGTTCCAGTGCCCGTCAATGTGGTGACTAATTCCTGCAATGCTCCAGACGCTTCAAAGCTAACCACTGGAAGCTTCTCGATCGTTTGTGTGTCCCCGGTACTAATTCGTAGCGCATCTTCCAATGACAAGGTGGTTTGATCTTTACGTGCCGTGAAGAAAGACTGAGCCGATTTGATATCTTGCGATCGCAGTTCTACCCATTCGCCGTTGATTTCAACTAAGGGTGAATTCTGGGCGACCAAGCGATCGAACTCTCGTTTAGAAAGGCTCTGACCGCCAATCGATAGTTCCCATTCAAAGTTCAACAAGCTTTGCATTCCCAGCTTGCCTTTTTGCTGTTTGGTCGGCGTTGAAGCTTTGATTCGGAGTCCCAATCGATTGGCAAGCCCTCCTCGGTTTGCCAAACTTGGCGGCAAAATCACCCCGATACCACTATCTTGCAAGCGCCAGACTGAATTCATCATGAACTCATAAGCCTGTTTTGGATCAAGCAAACAAGCTTGTGGTCGCGCTTCTTGCAAGCTAGGTTCGATCAAAGGATAAAGTCGTGATGCCAGTCCTAAGCCCATCAACAAGGTTTCTTGGGGTCGATCGATTGTTCTTCCTTGATAATGCCATTGCTCAACCGGATTTCGCCAAATCGTCGGAGCGCTGACCGTAAAGTTTGGATCATCGATCGCTTGTAGTAGATATTCGATTTTCCAACTTTGATAGCTTTCCGCAGGCGGAATCAATCGTAAACCTGCTCGAAACTGATGTTGATCTTTCTGAAGCGGTGCTTTCCAATGGGCAAGCGCGATCGACAAGGTTTTTGAGTCGGTTTCATTCAGGGATGTTGCTTTCGTCCCCAAGCTTTGTATCCAAGTTTGTAAAAGCGATGAACTTCGCGTGGGCGTGACTGATTGGCGAACTTGGGCATCAATTAATTGATTGAGAAAATCCCGCAGTAAGTCTTGAGGCTCGATCGGGAGCGCGATCGCGTTTTCTGCTTCGGACTGATACAGCCGACACACCGAAGGCATCTGCTGAATAAAATGCCGCAGTCGAGTTTGATCGGTTGAACTATCCAGCAGCGCTTCCCAATGATTTAAATCCGGCAAAAACTTCGATCGAGCCAACAAATCCAGCACCCAGCGAGCACCATGCGACCAAAACCGCAGATCGCCCCCCACGAATGAATCCTCACCCAAAGTCGCCAACGGTAGCGAATTGAGAAACGCAAATGCCTGAGCCGGATTCAGCCAGAGTCCTTCAATTTTCCACGGATACAAGACCCATTCCTCGATCGCAGTTGCCGAAAGTTGGGGAGCTTCTCCCTCGATCGGCAGCGCTAACACGCGCGTTGTCCAGTTCTCTAACCGGGGGGAACTCTTGCGATCGCGCTTTGGACTCTCGATCGACTTTAAATTCAACGGCTCCAAAAACGCCAGCAGTTCCGCTTGATTCATCGCGTATGGGTGCGCCGGAATCCCCGAAACCGGAGGCATCTGCTCTAATCTGCGCCACACTTCGCCCCACAGAAATAAACCACCCTGCGACTCAGACCCTTGCGAGAACCAACCACCGTGTAAAACTGCCATGCCAATCTACGTTAAATGAAAGCTTGTCGATCGCGATTTTCGCCGCACGTTATGAAGCGAACCCTCGCCTTTGCGCGCGATTTGCTCATTCTATCGTGATTAGAATTCACCATCCGCACAAAGCCAAGCCTCGATTGCTGTGGTAATATAGATGACTGCCGTATTCATCGCAATTCAGGACAATATCGCAATGGCACTGGTACAAGAGCGCAAGCAAGAAATCATTACAGAATATCAAGTTCACGAAACCGACACCGGATCGGCGGATGTGCAAGTTGCCATTCTCACCGAGCGGATCAACAAACTCAGTCTCCATCTCAGAGCCAACAAAAAAGATCACGCTTCCCGCACCGGACTGCTCAAAATGATCGGTCAGCGTAAGCGCCTCCTTGCTTACATCCAAAAAGGGGACAGAGATCGTTATCGCGCCCTCATCACCCGCCTCGGTATCCGGGGTTAATCCGATGTCTGACAACGCCCCTGATCCCACCCCAGAGCGGCTACCCTTCGAGCCAGGACGCAAAAAAGCGAAAGCCGCAAAACCTGCACCGGAACCCGCGAATACACCCGCGAAAGAAGCAAAGCCAACATTTATTGAGAAGCGCCCTAAAGCCACCTCAAAATCGCCTGTAGCAGAAGCTCGATCGCGAGAATCTGCCGCGATTCCCGATGTGGTTAGCAAGCGAATGGCGCGTCGGATGGCGTTTTTTTGCGGGTTGCCTACGGTTCTCGGAATCTCTACATTTGTGGTCAGCTATTTCATCGTCACGCAAGGCATTTACAACTTGCCGACCTCGGCGGTGGTCTTGGTGAGTATGCTGTTTCTGGGATTGGGGGTGGTGGGATTGTCCTACGGATTGCTTTCGGCATCGTGGGACGAGGAGCGGACTGGCGGATGGGTCGGAGCTAGCGAATTTACGACCAATGTCGGGCGACTGGCGAGAGGGTGGAAAGAAGCCCGTGAGCAGCAAAAACAAAAAAGCAGCGGAAATTAGAGAATCGATCGAGTACGGTACGATAAAAGACGGACTGCTGAGGCGGGCAGAGAGACGCTCGATCGGCAACGCGACCCTACAGATTTAGCCAACACATTCAGCAGGATTTTTATATGATCGTGGTTATGAAAGTCGGCTCTCCAGAAGCCGAAATCTCCCGCCTCAGCGAAGAATTTGTCAGTTGGGGACTCAGCCCCGAAAAGATCGTCGGTAAGCACAAAGTCGTATTTGGGCTAGTCGGCGAGACCGTTTCGCTAGACCCGCTTCAGATTCAAGAGTCTAGCAATTGGATTGAGCAAGTTCTGCGTGTAGAACAACCGTTCAAACGGGCAAGCCGCGAATATCGTCAAGGCGAACCGACCAACGTTGCGATCCCCACTCCGAATGGGGTCGTTTATATCGGCGAAAACTACCCGATCGTGACCGTTGCAGGTCCGTGCTCGGTCGAAAACGAGGACATGATTATCGAAACGGCAAAGCGCGTCAAAGTCGCAGGCGCACAGTTTCTCCGAGGTGGCGCATACAAGCCCCGAACTTCTCCCTACGCATTTCAAGGACATGGGGAAAGTGCCCTCGGTTTACTGGCAGCCGCCCGCGAAGCGACGGGATTGGGGATCATCACCGAACTGATGGATGCAGCCGATTTGGAACCCCTAGCAGAAATTGCGGACGTGATTCAAATTGGCGCACGCAATATGCAGAATTTCTCGCTGCTGAAAAAAGTTGGCGCTCAAGACAAGCCGATTTTGCTGAAGCGCGGTATGGCAGCGACGATCGAAGATTGGCTCATGGCAGCCGAGTACATTTTGGCAGCCGGAAATCCAAACGTGATTCTGTGTGAACGCGGGATTCGCACGTTCGATCGCCAATACGCCCGCAATACTTTAGATCTCTCAGCGATCCCCGTGCTAAGAACCTTGACGCACTTACCGATCATGATTGATCCGAGTCACGGAACCGGACTTGCAGAATACGTTCCATCTATGGCAATGGCATCGATCGCCGCGGGAACCGATTCGCTGATGATCGAAGTTCACCCGAATCCCAAAAAAGCGCTTTCTGACGGACCGCAATCATTGACTCCCGATCAGTTCGATGAGTTGATGAAAACTTTAGCGATCGTCGGTAAACCGCTTGGACGTTGGACAGAACAGCGGCAGCCCGTCGGCGTTTAGAAATAGAGCAGGCTCTATTTTGAGATGATTCCGCCCTTTAAAGTCCTCCAAATATGGGGGACTTTAAGCTAAAGAACG
>DATJEM010000300.1:0-3020 GCA_035496615.1 Leptolyngbya sp. | reverse complement strand
GCGGGATGCGTGATCATATGAGCCATGCGGAGCGCACTAATGGAGGCGGGTAATACCACCTGATCGGCTCCTGCTAGTCGGAGTTTCTTCTCAGTCGAAGGCAGTTCCCCCCGCGACAGAATTAGCAATTTGGGATTGAGTTCGCGAGCGGTCAGCGTGATAAACACATTGGCAGCGTCATCTGGGAGGACAGTCGTTAAGGCTCTGGCGGATTTGATCCCAACTTGATAGAGAACCATATCGTCAGTCGCATTTCCCAAATAAACCAAATAGCCTTGCAGTTCAGCTTGTTCGATCCGAGTCGGATTACTATCAATGATCACAAAGGGCACTTGAGCATCCGTCAGCTTTCTCGCTAAAATCTGCCCCATCCGCCCAAAGCCACAGATAATGACATGCTCTTTGAGGGCTTCGATCGTCTGAGTCATCAGCCGCCTTCCTAAAATCTGTTTGATTTCACCTTCCGTAATCATTTGCACGAATCCGCCCACGGCGTAAACCGTTGAGGACGTGCCGCTAATAATCACTAACATCGTAAAAATTTTCAGTTCGGGCGTGTTGATCGGCAGGACTTCCCCAAATCCAACCCCAAACACCGTAATCACCACCATGTAGAAGGCATCCAGCGGCGACCATCCCGCAACAATGTAGCCGATCGTTGCCAAGAAGACGGTAATGATGAAAAAGACAACTCCAGTGAGAACTCGTTTGACTGAAGTTTGCATAGTGAGATTGAGGAGATGATCTATATCTTCGCAGATCGATCGCTTTTCAGTCTGTCTATTATCCAACGGTTACATTTTTTACTGTAGATCGCCGTTTGTTAAATCCAATGAACTAGCTGACCCTCAGTCCTAAATTCCTCAATAATGATCTTAGACCTTTGAAAAGAGCGATCGAGAATCTATGCCGAAAACTGTTGCCGAAGCGATGAGCCACGATCCAATCACAGTTCGTCCTGAAACGCCCATTAATGAGGTGATCAAAATCCTGGCAGAGCGGCATTTAAGCGGCTTACCTGTCTTGGATACTAACAATCAACTGATCGGCATGATTACCGAAACCGATTTGATGTGGCGAGAAACCAACGTCACGCCGCCCCCTTACATCATGCTGCTCGATAGTGTCATTTATCTGGAAAATCCAGGGCAGTACGAAAAAGAACTGCACAAAGCGCTAGGGCAAACGGTGGGCGAGGTGATGAATTCGGATGCAGTTGCAACCACCACGCCAGATACCCCCCTTTCAAAAGCTGCAAGCGTAATGCACGATCGTAAAGTTCAACGCTTGCTCGTCCTTGATCCAACGGGTGAAGTCGTGGGAATTCTCACGCGCGGCGACATCATCCGCGCAATGGCAGCCGAACAATCTTAGAAGCACAGAGGCTTAAGAGCATAGAGACAGACATGAATACACCAGATGCAATTCGAGACTTACTACACTCTGAAAATTTTGGCGATCGCTTACGCGGCATCAATCAACTGCGCGACCTAGATCCCGCGATCGGGTTTGAACTGATTCAAGTGCCTGTGACCGATAGCAATGTCCGGGTGCGGTATGCCGCAGTCAGTCAGTTAGCCTCATTGGGCAGACAGGATTTAGAAACCGCCTTGTCACTGCTGAAAACCGCGCTTGCGGATGTCGAACCGGATGTGCAAGCGGCAGCAGCAGACTCGATCGGGGCGCTCAAACTGACTCAAGTGTATGAAGAACTCGAAACGCTTTATCATCAAACCCCAGAATGGCTTGTGAGTTTCAGCGTGATTGCGGCATTGGGCGAGTTGGGCGATCCGCGATCGTTCGATCTGCTCAAAGAAGCTTTGAACGGCGACAATGACTTGGTAAAAACCGCTGCGATCGGATCGCTCGGAGAATTGGGTGATGTCCGTGCAGTGGAATTACTGATTCCTTATGCGACGAATCCCGATTGGCAGATTCGATATCGGGTGGTTCAAGCCTTAGGGCGGTTGAATACTCCGGAGGCGCGATCGACGATCGCAACCCTAGTGCAAGATGAAACCGAGCAAGTTGCCAAAGAAGCAAGAGAGTTCCTAGCTGCGTAGTTTTCCGGAACTGCGATCGATCTGGATGAAAAATGAGTTAAATTCCCTGGACTGTGCCTGTATCTTCCCGCTCAAGATGCGGGCATTTTTGTGTTAATAGTATCGAATAGAACACCCTGCTTCAGTAACACGCAGATTCTTACAATGGCAATATCCTTACAAAAAACTCGTAATTTTTGGAACTTGATTGAAGCTTAAGTAAATTCATGGGCACGGATAGGGCGATCACGGAGTATCCGTAATAACCTGTATATATCGAAGACGGAAACACCAATCGCCCCTAGTCATCTCCGTGTTTCCCAGTCCCCACATCTTTAGTGCGTTTCTACCGATACAACTTTGTCTCAGATTGAGAACCATCAAATTTTTATGAACAAGCACCTTCCTCTCTCTTTGGTTGCAGGCTTAGTGGCAGGCAGCACGATCGCAGCCTTTCAGCCTTCCGCAAATGCTGCTTCCTTCACGGCTCAAGATGCGGTTAATGCAGGGTGTGTTGGATTGACTTCTTGCACCGTCAATGGTTTCTATCTCAAAGCCACCGATAACAGCACTCCCGCCCAAGACCGGACGATTACTCAAAAAACGATCGACGGGGTTGTCGGCTTAGGGGTGAGAAACGGAATGAACTCTGATCCGTCCAGCGGTGAGATTGATTTCAACGAAATTCTATCGGTCGGTTTTGGTCAGCCGAATCAACAGAAAGCCCTGACGCTGAAGTCGATCGATCTCAGTTTCCTCTACCAACCGGGTGTCTACTCGGACAAAGTGTACGAAGTCGCCCTTGTGAGCGCAACGGGCGGTAGCCAAGTCGGTAAACTGCGTGTGACCGGAGATACTTCTGCGGTTTGGAGTCTCGGCGGCACAGTAACCAACCTTGCAGCTTCGATCGTCGGGAGCGGCGGTTCTTATCGAATCACCAACCCGTTTGGCGACGACAAAATCACAGGTGTCAAACTG
>DATJEM010000299.1:0-5539 GCA_035496615.1 Leptolyngbya sp. | reverse complement strand
AAAGCCCCGATCGCGGCTCCAACCATCACATAGCTAATCACCCGCCCCGCATTCAGCAGCAAGTTAAACCAAATCTGCTGCGATCGAGAACCCTGATGCGACAGCGAGAACGCTACGGTCAAAGGGCTACACATCCCCAAGCAATGCCCGAAGCTCCCCAAAAACCCAACACTTGCAATCAAGAATAAATCCAGCATTCTCTCATGCTAAAACACAATGGTTTACTCAAATCGCCTGGGTAATCCATCTTGAAACGCAAGTAATTCTCCTGGCTCGATCGTTGTCCAAACCTCGTTATCTGTTAAAGGCGTAGTGGCAATCACCGCAACTCGATCGCTTGGCTTTGTCAGTCCCTGAAAATCCACCATCAAATCTGCATCGATCAAATGTGCCGCTGCAAACGGAGCCTGACGCACAATATAGCAAAGCTTGGTTGAACAATGCACAAAAAAAGTTTCACCATCCGACAATAGATAGTTAAACGTGCCATATTTGGCGATCGTATCTGTTACCGATCGGAGAACTGGATAGAGTTCGGCTGAACTCGGTTTCTCGATCGGGAACATCTGCCGCAAGGTATTTAGAATCAAGCAAAATGCGCGTTCACTATCAGTTTGTCCGACAGGGCGATAAATTCCAGTCGGCTGCGGCTCAAAGTTCGGCAGATCTCCATTATGAGCAAATACCCAATATCGCCCCCAAAGTTCGCGCTGAAACGGATGACAGTTTTCGAGGGCGACTCTGCCAAATGTTGCCTTGCGGATATGAGAAATCACATGAGTAGAATGAATCGGATAGCTGCGAACCAATTCCGCTACGGGAGATGCGATCGACGGTTTCACATCGATAAACGATCGACACCCTGCCCCCTCAAAAAACGCAATTCCCCACCCGTCCTGATGCTCATCTGTCCGACCTCCCCGCGCAGAGAAGCCTTCAAACGAGAAGCAAATATCGGTGGGAACATTGCAGTTCATTCCAAGTAGTTGGCACATCTTTACAACTGATTCAGCTTTCCGTTTTAGTGCGCTGAACCATTGCCATGATACTTATCCGTATTGTAGTAACCGTTGCGCGTCCCAAAAAATAGGCAGGCAACCGTAAAAAAGCCCGACAGAACGACCAAAACAAGTTTCACATCCATATTGCTTACAACCTCTGAACTTTTTTCTGAAGATTACGAAAACCAGTTTTACTCAAAAATTCTAAAACCGAGTTACTGAAAGCTTACCAAATCACAGCTTGATCATAAATTCTTCCGCAGACAGAAATCTTGGATTACTAATTTGCATTCTTACTGGGGTTTAATTTTCTGCCCTCGATCGGTGAACTGTACCGATTTAATGTTTAATGCTGGGTTTTGCGTCAACGTCCGCCGCACACTGCCAAACAGCGCCAACTGCTCACAATTGGCTAACGAGATCAGCGATCGCCGCGCATTTGGAATCGGACGAAAATCGATCGTTGCGACCCCGGATGCTACCTTCACCCGATAGCCTGAGACATCTAAACTTTCGCTGTTTGCTTTTTCGAGCGTTTTCGCGATCGCCTGTGTAATCGGTTGGTTCGCTGGAACCGCTTCTGGTGTGGCGACAAACTTGTCACACTGATTATCGAGTTGAAAAACATTCACAGAGATCGTTTTCGTTCGTGAAGCGACAGGTTTCGCAGCGGGTTTTGGTTTTGCAGAGACAGTCTTCGGTTTCGCAGCGGGTTTTGGTTTTACGGAAGCGGGTGATTTTAGGACGGGTGACTTTAGCGCAGGCTTCGAGGAGGGCAAAATTAGGCTGGGTGAAACCGCGATCGGAGCCGCTGGCTGAGATCGACATCCACTGAGTCCGAAAAACAACAAGTTAGCAAGAATAAAACCTCGGATCATTTGGGCTAAAACTTATCCTGTTTTTGCAGTCTGTACATAGAAAGAGGAACTATACCAACTAGGGTAGACGATCGTAGGGGTTGGTTTGTGCCCAAAGACAGGATTTTGCGCTCCGGGGTGCGGAGGCATTGTGAAATTGCGGTTTCAGGGTGTAACATAAGCGTAGCGATGCCCTATAGGGGTATTGATGTTGATTTCTGATGAAATTCATGGACGATGTCCATTTATCCAACTTATCCAACATAGAACATCCTTCCTAGCCTGGTTGCCTTCGGTCGTCCAGCGCGAGGAAGATCGAGGAGAAAAGTTAAATGCTGACTCAAGACAGTCGAGTAACGCTCGCAGGTATCTCGGATCTCAATCGCCTGAAGCTAGAAATTAATGAACTGCCCCCGATCGATGTCGGCGACTATATCTCCGAACTTGAACCCGAACAGCAAGCGCTCACCTTTCGATTGCTCAACAAAGCCCAAGCTACGGATGTCTTTGAGTATTTGCCGCTTGAAGTTCGCAGTTCGCTGATCGGTTCTCTACACAATCTTCAACTGTATCAGATTATCGAATCGATGCGCCCCGACGATCGAGCAGAACTATTCGACGAGTTGCCCGCCGGAATCGTCAAGCGACTGGTTCAACAACTCAGCCCCGAAGAACGCCATGCGACCGCCACGATCTTAGGATATCCGGAAGAAACAGCGGGTCGAATCATGACGACCGAGTATGTTCGACTCCGTGAAGGTCTGACGGTGGGCGAAGCTTTGAGCAAAATCCGACTCGCTGACCGGGACAAAGAAACGGTTTACTATGCTTACGTCACCGACGATAACCGCAAACTCAAGCAGGTAGTCTCTTTGCGGCAGTTGGTGTTCTCCATTCCCGATGCCAAAATTCAGGATATTGGCAGTGAGCGGGTGATTCGAGCGCGAACAGAAATGCACCAAGAAGAAGTGGCGCAACTGATGAAGCGCTACGATTTGCTGGCGGTTCCGGTAGTCGATCGAGAAGATCGCCTTGTCGGAATTATTACCGTTGATGATGTCGTGGACATTCTTGAACAAGAAGCCACCGAAGACATTCAAAAGCTTGGGGGTGGCGGTGGGGATGAATCTTCGCTTTCCACTCCGATCGAGAAAATTCGCAATCGCTTACCCTGGTTGATGGGGATTATGGCGCTTTACATTGGAGCTTCGAGCGCGATTTCGCCGTTTCAGTCCACGATTTCGGCGATTCCAGTGTTAGCGGTGATTATGCCCTTGTTCTCAAACACAGGCGGAACCGTAGGAATTCAATCCTTGACGGTGACGATTCGATCGCTCGGAGTTGGAGAAATCACCCCAAGAGACACCATAAAGATCTTGAAGAAAGAACTTCTCGCAGGGCTTGGAACCGCTCTGGCTTTGGGAATCACAATGTTTCTGCTGTCTTTAATTTGGACACGCCCCGAAGAAAGATGGGTAGGTGTCGTAGCGGGACTTGTGATGGCATCCAATAGCATTGTTGCGGTAACGCTGGGGACGCTGCTACCGATGGGATTGAAGCGGTTGAAGCTTGATCCGGCACTGATTAGTGGACCGTTGGTTACAACATTGCTCGACACGATCGGTTTTATTACCTTCCTTACGCTGGTGACATTCAGCTTAAACGTCCTGAAGCTGCCGACTTAATCGATTTCGCTCTAGGATAGGGGATAGTTCAGGATGACTGTCTCATGCTAGACCTTACGAAGCTTGCTCAACAAATGCAGGGCATCAGCCAACAGTTGACCCTAGAGGCAACCGCAACGCGGCAACGGTTAGATCGCGCTCAGTTGTTGATGGCGCAGGCGCACGATCGACAGTCCGAACTGGTTGAAATGCAAGAACTCTGGCGCGATCGATTGAGTTTTACCGCTGCCGTTCCGATCGAATCTTTGAATACTCGAATTGAGATCGTGCCTGCTCCGTCATCTCATACGGTGATTGCAACGGATGGATCGCAAATCGCACCGAGTCATCATGAGATTGCCTATTGTTATTTGATCAATGTGGGTCGGATCATTCTGCACTATGGACAAAGTAAGCTGCCGTTGTTAGATAGCTTGCCAGAGGTGTTTTATCGTCCTGAAGATTTGTATGTTTCAAGACAATGGGGCATTCGCACCGAAGAATGGATGGGCTATCAGCGAACGGCACTAGAAGTTCAAATGCTGTCGGAACTAGCGCAGGCGTTGAGTGATGAAATGAGTGTTCCAACGATCTCAATGGTCGATGGCTCGCTGATCTATTGGTTTTTGGAACAGATGCCAGCGGAGGCGCGCGATCGAATCCTCACGCCGATTCTTGCAGCTTGGGATCAATTGAAAGCGATCGAGGTTCCACTAGTGGGATATATCAGTGCATCTAGAAGCGGAGAAGCGATGAATTTCTTACGGCTTCAGAGTTGCGCTTATCTTGCGCCAGATTGTGCGACGCATTGTAGCGACCTGTCCGATCGAGCGCCTTGCCAAGTACTCGATCCCCTCAAAGATGCTGCGATTTGGGGAATGTTGTTGCAGCCGGGACAGCGTAGCCCGCTGTGGCGAAGTTCAGCCCGAATTCAAGAGTTTTATGGCGATCATGCCATTCACTTTTGCTATGTGAATGTTGGCAGTGAAGTGGCGCGGGTTGAGATTCCGGCTTGGGTGGCAAAGAATGAAGCAATGTTGAATGCTGCATTAAGCTTAGTATTAGCCCAGGTGCAAAAAGGCTATGGATATCCGGTGGCGTTGGCAGAAGCGCACAATCAGGCAGTGGTGAGAGGCGGCGATCGCGCTCGGTTTTTTGGACTGCTGGAACAGCAAATGATCAAAGCCGGATTGCGGAATGTAGGAACCTCCTACAAAGAAGCGCGAAAACGCGGCAGCATTGCCTAGAATTAAAGGGAGTTACGTAGAATAAAGAGAATTACAATGCTGCGAGGTTCAGATGAATACAGAACTGAAAGTCAGCCAGTCGGAGCTTTATGAAACAGACTATTACTTGTGGATTCAAAACACCCTTGAAAAGCTAAAACATCAAAATTACGCCCAGGTTGATTGGGAAAATCTGCTTGACGAAATTGAGGATATGGCAAGAAATGAGCGCAGAAGTCTATCGAGTAATTTGGTGATTATTTTGCTGCATCTGCTGAAGTGGCAGTATCAGCCTGAGCATCGGACAGGAAGTTGGCGATCGAGCATGCTTGAACATCGTAGACGACTTGAAGAAGCGCTAGAAGATTCTCCAAGTCTTAAAAGATATTTAGAAGAGGTTCTGGGTAGATGCTACGGAAATGCGGTTAAGCAGGCGATCGCAGAAGCTGGATTAGCGATCGCAACGTTTCCGGCTGAATGTCCCTACTCGATCGCTGAAGTTCTAGAAGCCGAATTATCGAACCTCGAATTCAATTGATCATTCGTGTTTTTTAGAACTCGGCTTCATCCGTTAAAGTTTCAATTAACAAATCAACTTGGTTTTGCCGCTCTGCCAAAAAAGATTCACATTGGCGTAAGGATTCAACTGCGCTCGAAAATTCTTCAAACACATCCGCTAATTCCAGTTCGCCTGATTCAATTCGCGCCAAAATTTTCTCGACTTTCGCAACAGTTTCCTCGTAGTTCCAGGACTGAGAAAAGCGCTGCAATTTTTCAGAAGTATCGATATC